>JBAZOJ010000014.1:0-29208 GCA_041648755.1 Candidatus Brocadiia bacterium | reverse complement strand
ATGAAGCTTGGCGCTGTGAAGCAAGCATTGGAAGCATACCGAGCCGCATGTGTATGCTACCCAACCAATCCCGCACTTGTGCTGGAGGCCGCAGATGCGATAGAAAAATCGGGTGGAAGAGACGAAGCCCGGCGGCTGAGATCCGGATGCGGTTTGCCCGTTGCAGAGCCGAAGAAGCAGTGACCGGGGACGACCATCGCATTTGCACAGGAACACCTGCAGCCCGTCGGAGACTAATCCTCGTTGAAAAAAGCGTTGACATGGACGCCCGCCGCATCTACAATTGACTTGACGAAAGGTGGCTATGGCCTTCGGTCTATTCAGGAAAGACAAGAAAGATAACAAGCCCTCCGAGCAGCCTCAACCCGAGCCATCGGCCCAACTGACCGGTTTCGGGGCGAGCGCCTATCCCCAGGAAGGCTACAATCCCTACTCCGGCCTGGAAACGGTAAGCGGGAAGCGGAGGCTGAACACGGCTCCCGTGCGCATTGCCAAGCGAATCGGCGACTTGTTCTACGCAACCGGAAAGGTTGCCGAGGACGATCTTCGCGAAGCATTGCGGCTTGCTGAACTCGAGGGAATGCTCCTTGGCCGTGCGTTGGTCTCGATGGGCAGGATGAAAGAGGGCGAGGTACTCCATTGTCTTGAGCAGCAGAAGCTCGTGACGAGTGTGGATATCGGCCGTCTGAAAATCCCTCAGGATGTAATAAACCTGGTGCCGGAGACAATCGTGCATCGGTTCAACGTAGTTCCGTTTGATCTGATCGGGGAGCATCTGAGCGTCTGCGCGAAGTCTCCCCTTTCCTTCGATTGCGCCAAGACGATCAGAGACCGCACGAGACTGCGCGTGAGAGTATTCGACAGCCTGGAGGGCTGGAACGCCCTCAGGGACTGCATCGAGTTCTACTATCCTGTCGCAAAGTAGGTCAGCTTTCTTTAGATCCTGGCCATGACACGAAATACGGAGGGAATCATGTTCGAAAAGCAGTTCTCCGAGATGGTTCAGGCAGTTGCGCCAAGGAAATTAGCGATGGCCGGAGTCACTTCCGCCGGTCAGACCGATGCGTTTTTCGCCCGGGCCTCCAGCGAGGAAGATTACGACGACGAGCCCCGTCCCAGAAGAGCGGGGAAACTGCGCTATGAACCAGGAAAGAAGCGCAACGACACAACTATGATAATCGGGATCGTGGCCGCTGTCCTCGTCTTGATGGTCGTGCTGGTGGTCGTCATGCAACCGAAATCTGATCTGAAGGCATCAAGAGCCACGTTGGAGGAGATGAAACTCCATCTGCTTGACTACGCAAGAGGCATACACCTGTGGGCGATGAAGTTCAATGAAGAGAAGGGCTTGTATCCGCCCGCCACGGAGGATGCTCAACCCGGAAGCACGTTCTTCTCGCAACTCGAGTTCGAGAAGCTGAAAATCAACCCGTATCGCGGATACAGGTTCTACTACAGCCCGGCTGCCGACCGGAAGTCGTATGTCCTGGCCTGCGTGCCGGAGAATGTGAACACCGGCGACAAGAGTTACTATGTCTACAACTCCGACACAACCAATGAAGACATGGTCTTCGAGGCCGACTGGAAGTCTTCAGGTGACTTTGAGCCCCCTCAGGATGGGAAGGCTCCAAAAGTGTCGGGAGAGTGGACAAGGACCATCGTCGACACTACGCCGAAATAGGACAACGCATCTGAACGAACACGAAAGCGTAACTCCCCAAGTGGAGTTACGCTTTCGACTTCTATGGAGGACTCATGCGACTGGCGATTGTGGGATGCGGATATGTGGGGCTCGTTACGGCGGCCTGTTTTGCCGAATCAGGCAATGATGTCATCTGCGTGGACATCGATCAGGCAAAGCTTGCCCGACTTGAGAAGGGAGAGGTGCCTTTCTTCGAGCCCGGCCTCGGCGAGATGGTTCTCCGCAATTTCCAGGAGCAGCGCCTGGTCTTCTCCTCCGATATTGAACATGCAGTCAGAGAATCCGCCGTCATTTTCATCGCTGTGGGGACGCCTCCCGGCCCCAATGGAAAGGCAGATCTTGGCGCAGTATTCTCCGTGGCAAGGGGGATAGCTTGCGCGATGAATGGCCACAAAGTCATCGTGACCAAGTCAACGGTACCGGTCGGAACCACCGATCAAGTCAGCAAGTTGATCGCAGAGAACACTTCCCACCCCTTCGATGTTGTGAACAACCCGGAATTTCTCAAGGAAGGCTCCGCCCTGGACGACTTTCTCAAGCCTGATCGCGTAGTAGTCGGAGTTCATTCGGAAAGCGCTGGGAAACTCATGGCGGATCTCTACTCGCCGTTTCTCCGCACCGGTTCACCGATCATGATCCTCGACGTGCGCAGCAGTGAGATGACGAAGTATGTCTCGAATGCGATGCTGGCGACAAGGATTTCGATGATGAACGAAATGGCCAACATCTGCGAACGCGTCGGTGCCGATGTCCAGAAAGTGAGGCTCGCAGTCGGGGCAGACAAGCGCATAGGCTCCGCGTTCCTGTTCCCGGGGCTGGGATTCGGCGGCTCATGCTTCCCGAAAGACCTGGATGCGCTTTGCCATACCGCTGCGGAATACGGCTACGAGGCAGTGATCTCGACCGCAGTGAACGAGGTCAATGCCAGGCAGAAGGCCATCTTGATCCCCCGTATCCTGAAGCATTTTGGCGGAAGAATCGAGGGAAAAACCTTCGCAATCTGGGGACTCGCGTTCAAGCCACGAACCGACGACATGCGAGAGGCTCCATCGCTCGTTATCATAGAGAAGCTGCTTGAGTTGGGCGCGCACATTCAGGCCTACGACCCGGAAGCACAAGTTACTGCAAGGAACGTACTCGGAAACCGAGTACAATTGTGTGAGAAGAATTATGACGCCCTCGATGGCGCCGACGGGCTGATCATCGTTACGGAGTGGAATGCCTTCCGCAACCCTGATTTCAACAGGATGAAGCTGTTGATGAAGAGCCCCGTGATCTTTGACGGCCGCGACATTTACGAGCCCGAACGCGTTCGTGCGGAGGGCTTCACTTACTACTGCATCGGCAGGCCCGATGGAAAGTGACAGATGCCTCAGAAGTACAAGAACATATTGCTGATCGGCTCGACCGGTTTGGTCGGTCAGGCGGTCCAAAGAACTCTGAAACAGCGAAACTACACACTGATCACCCCGCCCAGCGAGGAATTCGACCTGACGGATCAGGAGTTGATGCTGGAGTATATCCGCCACAACTGGCCGGACCTCATCATCAACTGTGCCGCCATCCCGGATGTCGAGGAGAACGAGACCGACAATGAGATCCTTCCGGAATTGGTGAACTTGTACGGTCCTATCATCCTTGCCCATATCTGTCAGGACTTCGGCATCCCCGTCGTTCATTTTTCGACTTCCTACGTCTTCGACGGCCGGAAAGAGACGCCTTACACTGAACAAGACGCTCCGTGTCCATTGAACCGGTATGGCCGGTTCAAAATGGCTGCCGACGAGGCTATGCTCTCCGAAAGCGTAGGGCTTTCACTGGTGATTCGGACCAGTTGGGTTTTCGGACCGGGAAGAACGAACTTCGTATCGTTCATCGCAAGGAAGGCACAGGTCGGCGAGGCCATCGAGGTCACCACGGACAACATATCGAGCCCCACATACTCGCTGGATCTGGCCGAGGCAACTGTCGACCTCATCGAAGCCGGTGCAAGGGGAATCGTCAACGTTGTGAATTCGGGTTCTGCGAACAGAGCGGAGATGGCGACCATTATCCTCCACCTCGCCAGTCTAAAGGCCGAAATCAGCATCGTTCCGGCTGAGGTCATTCAGGGCGCAAGAAGACCGACAAACTCCGTTCTGGACAACAGCTTGCTTCAAAAGCGATTCAAAGTGAAGATGCGCCCCTGGAAAGAGGCTCTGAAGGACTACTTCAAGAACTACCTGCGCGAGGACATCCTTCTTTCGGACGACATTGTAGCGGCCGAGGAGATCTAAGGACTCGGTTGCCCGCTCGATCTCAACAGGCCCCCGGCCGGGCTTCACAGCCCGGCCGGAGTCTATACGGTGAACATTCAGGCAGATCGCGACCTATTTTGGGATTTATCCCCGCAAAGCATGTCGATACAAAGGCCCAGACAATGGACGAAGCAGCAACAGGCAACCTCGTTCGGCGCGCAAGCCGTGGTGACGAGCAGGCCTTCAGCTTGCTGGTAACCCGGTATAGTCGGCCTCTCTTCTACACGGCGCTCTCGATGCTGCACGACTACTGCGCTGCCGAGGACATCGTGCAGGAGGTCTTTCTCAAGGCATACTCTTCCCTTGACGAACTCCGGGAGCCCGAAAAGGTCGGCGCATGGCTCGCGGCTATGACTCGCAACAAAGCAATCAGCCACATCCGCAAGCAGCGCAGCCATCCGGTGCTGTCCCTGGAGGGAGAAGACAACATCGGTTCACCCGAGGAAGCTGATCCTTCGGAGGTGGAGGCAGCGAGCGTTGAGAGGCGAAAACTGCTCGGTCGAATTTCGATTCTGCCGGAAGTGCAACAGCGACTTCTGATGTTGAAGTATCTTGACAAAATGTCCGTCGAGGATATTGCCGCGATCGAACAGCTTACCGAGGCATCTGTACGGAACCACCTGTATCGTGCCCGGAAACTGCTGAGGGAGATGATGGAGAATGAGCGACAAGTGTGAATTCCATAGCATTGCGCTACTCACAAAGTACCTTGCTGGCGAGTTGGCAAGGGACGAAGAGATGCGGCTGGACGAGCATGTAAAGACGTGCGCAGCCTGCCGTGAGGCATGTGATGCCATCCTTGACGATCCTGCAATGGAGCGACTCCTGGCCCCCCTGTCCGCGCCCGATGGCTTGCCCGGGAGAATTATCGGGGCCCTGCCCAGGCAGCCTTCCCGCACACGCACTTTTGCACGAATCGCGGCCATCGCCGCGGCACTGATAATCGGCCTTGCTGTGGGTCTTGTGCTCCCGATTGGAAGCCAGACAACAAGCAACGAAGCCTTTGCCTCCTCCCTGAAAAACCAGATAACGGGATTCGCACGAAACGCCCGGTTCTTCAACGACGAAGTCCGCCTCTTGTCGGCGTCTGACCCCCAAAGGGCCGCCTCAATTATGCACAGTCATCTCCGCATGCTCTCTCTTCTGGAAACAGGGCGGCAAATCGTGAGTGAACTCGACTCTCCCCAATCCGAGCGGGTGTTCACCGCCGAAGAGTACCGAAGAATCCGGGAGTTCTTCCTCCGGGCTGCGAGGACTGTAGGCCAGTTCGAACAGTATGGAGCAACCGGCGCTCTTTCCCCCCAGGAACTCGCAACCCTCGCCTCGATGTCGCCCAACCTGATTCCCGCACCGGACCTTGTGGCCCCGAGCTACGGATACTCCCTGCTTCCCGGACAACCTCCTGACACGACAGATCCGGCCGTTGCGGCGTATATGGAGGCAAAGCGCAGGATCTTCGCCGGGGACTTCGATAGCGCGACCCGGCAGCTTCTTTCCTCCTGGGACAGCCCCTCCCCTTTCCTTCATGATGTCTCCGGTTTCTGGATTTCATGGTGCTATCGCGAAGTCGGGGAGCCACAGAAGGCCAGTGAGTACATTGATTCGATGCCGAAGCAGTACCGGAAATTCCTGCCAATGGAAGAGCATCGGTTCTCCTTTGATTTGTCACTCACTCCCGCTGACAACTCGGTCTCGATTTTCATGTTCAGCGGGCGGGATCTGAACGATTGCGTGTCCACCCATTTCTACAACGATCAGGATGGACGCATCGTCGTCGGGATTACCTCGGACGGGCGCGTCAAGCTCGTCGAGAACAACACGACAACCGAATTCGAGAATATGTCGGCCATGCGCACTGCCAGACAGGATGTGTTCGACAAGCTGTTCCCGGGAGTGCTGTCCGACAGGTAACTCTCTTCGGTTTAGTTGCATTTTCCTCTGAGACCGCAATAATGCAGCAGGGACAAGAGGGAGTGCAATGGAAGAGAACAATTCTGACGACAAGAAGAACGGCAACGGCGGCGGAGAGCCCGAAAACACCCAGCGCCTGGGAGATGATGCGGGCATCGACCTCGCTCTGAACTTCCTGCCCGACCGGGTCTACATCCTTCCCCTCAAGCAACGTCCCCTTTTCCCGGGGATGGTTCTGCCGTTTCAATCAAACGAACCGCTCTTCGCGCATACTGTTTCGTCCGCGATGAAATCGGCTCACCGAGTCATCGGCTTCGCTCTCCAGAAAGACACCGACGCCGAAGATCGTCTGTCATTCAACGACATTTATCATGTCGGAGTCGTTGGCAGAATTCTCAAGGCCGGGGAGGACGAGAACTCTCATTACCAGATGCTTGTACAGGTTGTCTCCCGCATGGAGATCGTGGACTTCTTCCGCGAGGGGCCGGTCTATGCGGCGACAATATCGTATCCCAAGCCGGAACCCGATCTCCCCGCATCCGAAATCAGAGCCCACACTCTGGCTATTATCCAGGCCCTCAAGGACGTGATGCGCCTCAATCCTCTGTTCCAGGAAGAGATGCGCCAACTCATGTCCTCCACCTCAATTAATGACCCCAGCCGCCTGGCGGATTTCGCTGCATCTCTGACCAGCGCGGAACCCTTCGAACTGCAGGAAATACTGGAGACCTTCCCTATCATCGAGCGGCTTCGCAAGGTCCTTCTCCTGCTGAAGAAGGAAATCGAGATCAACGAGATCAAGGAGAAGATCAACAAGCAGATGCAGGAGCGCCTGAGCACACAGCAACGCGAGTATTTCCTTCGCGAGCAACTGCGTGCGATCAAACAGGAACTGGGTCTCGAAAAGGACGAGAAATCCGCACAGACCGACAAGTATCACGAGCGACTGAAACAGCTCAAGGTGCCGGACGATGTGCGCAAGGTCATAGAAGAGGAACTGGAGAAGTACTCCCTGCTTGAGCCGCACAGCGCGGAATTCGGAGTAGTACGGAATTACCTGGATTGGCTGCTTGCGCTGCCCTGGGGAATAGAGACTGAAGACAACCTGGATCCGAAAGCGGCCCGGAAGATTCTGGATCGCGACCATTTCGGTCTGGACGATGTGAAGCAACGCATAGTCGAATTCATAGCCGTTTCGAAACTGAAGGGCTCGCTGACGGGCTCGATTCTCTGTCTTGTCGGACCTCCAGGAGTTGGCAAGACTTCGATCGGAAGGGCAGTTGCTGAAGCACTTGGCCGGAAGTTCTTCCGTTTCTCGCTGGGAGGAATGAGGGACGAGGCAGAGATAAAGGGCCATCGCCGCACCTACGTCGGCGCGATGCCGGGGAAGATCATGCAGTCGATCCGAACGGTTGGGACTGCCAATCCGGTCATCATGCTGGACGAGATCGACAAAGTCGGCATTTCCTACCAGGGAGATCCGGCATCCGCTCTTCTGGAAGTCCTCGACCCTGAACAGAATTTTGCTTTCAGCGATCACTACCTGGATGTGCCCTTCGACCTGACGAAGGTGCTCTTCATAGCGACAGCAAACGTACCGGACACCATCCCTGCTCCGCTGCTGGATCGAATGGAAGTGATCCATCTGTCAGGTTACATTCTTGAGGAGAAGGTGCAGATCGCCAGGCGCCACATCATTCCCAAGCAGCTTTCCCGCCACAATATTCCGTTGAGCCAGGTCAAGATTACAGATCCTGCGATCCGCAAGCTGATCAACGACTATGCCCGGGAAGCAGGCGTCCGCAATCTGGAGAGAGCGGTTACATCCATCCTCCGCAAGATCGCGGTAGACTACGCTGAGAAGGGCGTTGAGAACGTCAAGGTATCTGACAAGGATGTGGAGAAGTACCTGGGGAAGCCCCGATTCCCCGAAGAAGCAGCGTGGAAGAAGCTCGAAGCCGGCGTCGTCATGGGTCTCGCGTGGACTCCCATGGGAGGAACGACTTTATACATCGAGTCTGCCGCAATTCCCTCCAACAGCGGGGGTTTCAGGCAGACCGGGCAACTTGGCAGCGTAATGATCGAATCCACCGCCATTGCCTATTCGTACATCAAGGAGAAGGCTCGGGATTTCGGCGCCGACCCGGCATTTTTCGACACCCACTCCATTCATCTCCACGTTCCCGCCGGTGCGACCCCGAAGGACGGGCCCTCAGCAGGTGTCACCATGGCCACAAGCCTTCTTTCCCTTGCGCTGGCCAGACCAATACGGAAGAAAGTCGCAATGACAGGCGAACTCACCCTTACCGGACGCGTTCTCCCCGTCGGGGGCATCAAGGAGAAGGTTATCGCCGCGCGGAAGAGCGGGGTCAAGACCATACTCCTGCCGAAGGAGAACACCAAGGATCTGGAGGAGATTCCCGAATACGTCAAGGAGGGAATCGAGTTCATCTTTGTTGACCACTACGAAGATGTCGCAAAGGTCGTGTTCCCGAAGGAGACAGTGAAGTGAGCCCGGCAAATCGTAGAAAAGTGGTGCTTGCCTACAATGGAGGGCTGAGCACATCGCTCTGCATCGACTATCTGGCCAACGAGATGAATATGGACGTCATCGTCTATATGGCAGATCTCGGCGGCAGGAAGAACATACAACAGGCGGTCGCCGCAGCCTACAAACTTGGCGCAACACAGGTCCACATCAGCGACCTGCGCTCATTCTTCATCGAGAAAATTGCATTCAAAGCGCTCAGAGCTGATGCCGAGATCGCCAACGGCTTCTTCCTGGCGCGCCCCATGGCGAGCATACCCATCATCCGCGGGCTCGTCAATATTGCCCTGGAAAACGGAATTACCTGCGTCGCACACGGCGCATCCATTTCCAGCAATGAGCAGGTCCGCTACGACAGCCTTCTTGCCAGCCTGGCTCCGGAGTTCGAGTGCATATCCCCGCCGCGGGTCTGGAAGTGGAACACCCCCGAGAAAATGTTCGCTGCCCTGGAAAACCTGCTTGGCAAGGACTCGCCCTATCTGGACCCCGAGCGGAGGTTTGCCCTCGACGAGAATATCTGGGGAACCACGGTCTACTTCGGGGTATTGCGCGATTTCTGGAAAGAACCGTCCAAGGAGATGTTCAGCATAACCGAGGACCCGACAAAGGCGCCGCGGAAGGGAGCCGAAATCGAGATCGGTTTCGCATCGGGACAACCGGTGTCACTGAACGGCCGTGAGATGTCTCCGTTGGCCCTGATGGAGGAATTGGCATTCATCGCGGCAGAGCATGGCGTCGGAAGGGCGGATCTTGTGTCGGACGGCCTGCTTGGAATCAAGCTCAGGGAAGTCTGCGAATATCCTGCCGCAAAAGTGCTGTTCACGGCACACCGGGCTCTGAACCTCATCACGCTGTCTCAGAAAGTGCTGCAGCATCAGGAAGTCATGTCGCTGCGCTACGGCGAACTGCTGATGCATGGAGACTGGTACACCACGTTGAGAGATGCCCTGGATGCGTACTTTGACAAGACCCAGGAAAAGGTCTCGGGTACCGTAAGGTTGAAATTGCTTATGGGTAATTGCACTGTTGCCGGAAGGAAGTCACCCAACTCGCTGGTGCTTCCTCCGGACCGAAGCCATTACGATGTGCTGGGTGCATCCGCGGTCGAGGGCTTTTCCAAGGTCTCAGGATTGGTCAACCGTATCGAAGCGTCCCGAGATCGCCGCACGATCGATGGAGACCAGGAGAAGCCGGCAGACAAGTAGCTATTGAGCGGAAGGTCGCCAGATCACTCTCTGGCGCGCGAACTTGCTGACGATCGTGTACACCCGCGCAGCAGGATTGCTCTGTGTCAGTCTCCGAGCCAATTCGGACAACAGTTCTTCGTTGTCGGAATGCCTGTAAAACCCGCGAAGCAAGCGGGACCTGTCGCAATCACCGGGCTCTATGCCAGCCAGAGCGTCAATCGCTACCGGCTTGTCGAGAAACACCACTGTCTCGATGGAAGAACCGCGTGCGTTCACTTCAGGGGCACAGAGCCCCTCAAATATCGTTGAATCGCCGGGAGGAAACTCGCTCCACACAACTACCGCGGCTATTTCCGAGAACGGAATCTCCCGACGCGAACCTGGAACAATGAGGCTGGCAAGGCCAATCACAAGGGGTCTTTGGGATCTTGTCACCAGGGCTTTGACCAGCCAAAGCGTGAAGAGAATCAGTGCAATGGCCGACACGGCCAAGGCAATGCTGATTGTCAGGTTGCGTCCGGCAATCCGATCGTCTACCCACTGCAACGGGCGCGGACCTGCAGCCATCTCAGCAGCAGTAATTCGATAGGCGGAAATGAGGAGCCCGAAAGTCGCAGCCTCAATGAGCATGAAGATCACTGCAGCCTTGAGCAGAATGTGGACTAAAGACGGTCGGGAATGCACAGTCGGGCCGGGTTGCAACATGTCACCGATTATACCTCCTTTCTGCCTGCGAGGCCCTTTTGAATTGACCCCACAGTCCACGGTGTCATAATTCAGCAGCGCGTTCGCGGGGGTTAAATGTACAGAATTTCAGTCGAAAAGACCTTTGCCTCAGCTCACCGCCTTCGTATCGAAGGGCACAAGTGCGAGAACTTGCACGGCCACAATTGGCGTGTCATTCTGACAGTTCAGGGCAATGTCCTCGACGAATTCGGCATGCTGGTGGACTTCCATATCCTGAAGGCACTGCTATCCTCCGAAGTGGAGATATTCGACCACAGGTACTTGAATGAGTGCCCCCCATTCGATCAGGAGAACCCCACGACCGAGAACCTGTGTCGGCATCTTGCGAACGCAATCTCGCCCCGACTGCCAAAAGGCGTCAGCGTTCATTCTGTCACCGTTCACGAGTCCGAGGGAAGTATCGGATCGTATATTATAGAGCAACAGGAGAGAACCGAATGAAGTGCGATAGATGCAGCAAGGGCCGCGCGTCGGTTCATTCGATAGAAGTATCCGACGGGGGCAGTGTCAAGGACATACACTTGTGCGCCGATTGCGCAAAGACCGTTGGCCTGACCGGATTGGAGGAGGGCAAGTTCGAGGACATGATCCAACACCTCCTCAACGAAGCCACAAAGTCAGCCGAGACCGACAAGAACGAGGCAACACCATCAGACGCCAACGAGAAAACCTGTCCTGATTGCGGCCTTACGATCAAGGCACTCCGCAGATCCGGCAAATTCGGTTGCGAGAAGGACTTCCACATTTTCCGTGAAGCTGCCCGACCGATTCTCCTCAGACTGCATGGCTCTGCGACGCACAAAGGAAAGGCTGCGCTGATTTGCGGGGAAGCCTCCAGGAAACAGCAGACCATCCAGGCGCTCGAAAAGCAGCTTGACGACGCAATCCGCTCAGAAAACTATGAACTCGCCGCTGAGCTTCGTGACCGAATCAAGGGGATAAGTTGACCCCGGACTTGAGTGGAATCTTCTCTTCCCAGCCCGGCTGGCTGTCTCGTCCGGACCTGGAAGATGTTGCAATTGCCTCGCGGGTGAGTCTTGCGCGCAACCTGAGCGGATTTGTCTTCGCCGACCGTGCAGGCGATTTTTCTCTTAAGCATGTCGAGGAACTTCTTCGCGCATCACTCGATGCCATTCCGGACTCCCCGTTCTGCATTTGGTCCCGCGCCGACGACATCCCGCTCCTGTTGAGAGGAGCTCTTTCGGAGAGGCTGATCGGGGGGCCTGAGCTTTTCGCCGGGAAGCGTCGCTGGTCTCTGGCGATGTCCGGGGATGAGCGCTTCAGCGCCTTTATAAACGCGAGCGACCATCTGCTTGTCTCCGTTACATCTCCCGGATTCCAGACGGAAGAAGTCTGGCACGAGATCGGGCAGCTCGACGACAGCCTGGGAACGTCCGTCGAGTTCGCTTTCGACGAGGAGTTCGGCTTTCTGACATCTTCGGCGCGCGAGGTAGGCACCGGACTTAAGGCTTGCGCGATCCTCCATCTCCCGGCACTGTCTGTAACGAATGAAATCGAAAGGGCCCTCCGCGCCACGAAGGAAATCGGCTACACGCTCGATGGCGCCTTTGGAGCAGAGAGAGCGGTCGGCCACATTTACCGAATAATCAATGATCGAACGCTGGGAATGAGCGAAGCTGATATAATTACCGGGATTGGCAAGGCAGTTGCTGCCCTGGAATCCTATGAGCGGAAGGCACGAGAAAGTCTGTCTCATCCGGAACGACGCACCAGAGCCGAGGATCGCATCATGCGAGCCGTCGGTTCGCTGGAACGCGCGCGTCTGCTTCCTCTGGTAGAGTGTATGGACAGCCTTTCGCTTCTGCGGCTCGGAGCGACACTCGAGTTGCTGCCGAAGAAGGCCGGAGCCCTGCTCTTTTCACACATTTTTGGCATTCAGAATGCGCACATCCAGTTATCCGCCGGTCGGGAAATGGACGAGGCCGAAAGGGACATGATCAGGGCAGAAGCAATGAAGAAAGCCCTGTCGAAAGCCCTATCGACGCGCACCGGCCGTAAGGAGGCATAGTGTTCGAGAACTTCACGGACAAGGCAAAGAGAGTTATCCGCTTCGCGCACACCGAGGCAGAGCGGCTAAACAGCGAGTTCACCGGCACTGAACACATACTGCTCGGTTTGTTGAACGAGGGCGGGCTTCCATCCTCGCTCATGAAGCACCTCGAAATAGATGCCGAGAAAATCCGACAGGAAGTGGAGCGGCTGATCGCGCCCGGGCAGCGTCCGGTCGTGCACAAGCCGGAACTTACCCCGGTCGCCAAGCGTTCACTGCAGTATGCCGTCGAAGAAGCCAAATCCCTTGGCCAGGAGTACGTCGGCACGGAACACATATTCCTAGGTCTTCTGCGCGAAAAAGATGGCATCGCCGCGCAAGTGCTGATGAACCTGAATATCAATGTTGACGAACTCCGAAGAGAGATCATCGAGGCTATCGGAGGCTCCAGGGAATCCGGCGAGCCACCCGCAGAGGGCGAAGAGCCTCGTGAGTCAACCAGCCGCACCCCTGCCCTGGACTCTTTCGGCAGGGATCTGACGCAACTGGCCAGGGAAGACAAACTCGACCCCGTAATCGGCCGCGAGACGGAGATTCAGCGCGTTCTGCAGGTGCTCTGCCGCCGGACGAAGAACAACCCCGTGCTGCTTGGCGAAGCTGGCGTCGGAAAGACGGCAATCGTAGAGGGCTTCGCGCAGAGGATTGTTCGCGGGCAAGTGCCCGAGATTCTGCAGAATCGCAGAGTGGTCGTACTCGATCTGGCATTGATGGTCGCCGGAACGAAGTACAGAGGACAGTTTGAGGAACGAATCAAGGCGGTAATGAAGGAAGTCCGCCGCGCGATGAATGTCATTCTCTTCATAGACGAGATGCACACGCTTGTCGGGGCCGGAGGCGCGGAAGGCTCCATCGATGCGGCCAACGTCCTCAAGCCGGCCCTGTCAAGAGGCGAGATTCAGTGCATTGGAGCCACCACCCTTGACGAATACCGCAAGCACATAGAGAAGGACTCCGCGCTCGAGAGGCGCTTCCAACCCATCATAGTTAATCCGCCGTCGCGCGAGGAGACCGTCAAGATACTGCACGGCCTTCGCGACCGCTACGAGGCACACCACAGAGTGCAGATCACCGACCAGGCTATCGCGTCCGCAGTGGTTCTTTCAGACCGCTATATCTCGGGCAGAATGCTGCCCGACAAGGCAATCGACGTTATCGATGAAGCCGGAGCCATGATTCGGCTCCGCTCGATGGTTACTCCTCCCGATGTGCGCGAACTTGAGCGCAAGATAGAGGAAATGGACGGGGAAAAGAAGAACTGCGTTTCCCGTCAGGAGTACGAGAAAGCGGCTCAGTGCAGAGACGTCATAGAGGAACTGCGCCACAAGATGGACGAGGAACGCCGCAAGCACATGGAGACCGTAACGGAGCGGGTTGGCACTGTTGACGATGAGGCGGTGGCCAGCGTCGTCTCAATGATGACAGGTATCCCGCTTGCGCGCCTGGAAAGCGAAGAAAGCAAGCGCCTGCTGTTGATGGAAACCGAGATAGGCAAGCGGGTCATTTCTCAGAAGGATGCCATTTCGTCGGTGGCCCGTGCCGTTCGGCGCTCCCGCACGGGCATCAAGGATCCGCGCCGTCCGGTCGGCTCTTTCCTTTTCCTGGGCCCGACCGGCGTAGGCAAAACACTCCTGGCTCGTGCATTGGCGGAATTCCTGTTCGGGGAGTCATCCGCACTGGTGCAACTCGACATGTCAGAGTACATGGAGAAGTACTCCGTTTCCCGCTTAGTCGGAGCCCCTCCGGGATACGTTGGCTACGAGGAAGGCGGACAGCTTACAGAGAAGGTTCGCAGAAGGCCTTATTCCGTGGTGCTTCTGGACGAGATCGAGAAAGCACATCCGGATGTCTTCAACATCCTGTTGCAGATATTCGAGGAAGGAAGACTGACGGATGCCTTCGGCAGGCACGTGGACTTCAGAAACTGCATTGTCATAATGACATCGAATATCGGAGCGGACTTGATTCGCGGACAGGGCTCGGTGGGCTTCCGCTCGCCCGACAGCGCTTTCGACTTCACCGAGATGAAGAACATCCTCAATGAGGAAGTACGAAGAGAGTTCCGGCCGGAGTTCCTGAACAGGCTCGATGACATCGTCTTCTTCAGAGGTCTGACGCGCTCCGACCTCAACGAGATTATCGATGTCGAGCTTGCCGACATGCGCACCCGACTGATAGACAGGGGCATCAAGCTGCACCTGAACGACGCATCGAGGGAATTCCTGATCGAGAAGGGCTTCAGCCCGGAATACGGTGCCCGTCCCCTGAGAAGGGCTCTTTCCCGGTACATTGAAGACCCGCTGGCAGAGTTCCTGCTTTCCGCCGTGTACAGAACCAGCGCGGAAATCGAGATCGAGCAGAGCGGAGACACTCTCGTGTTCCGAGCCGTTACCCCCGAGGAACCCAAACCTGAACCGGAGACGGAGGAATCCAAGGCCGATACGGCCAAGGGTAAGAGTTGAAACCAACGTTCCTGGAGGAATTCGCAGAGAATATCAGAGGAGTTGGCCGTTGCGCCCATATGGTGTGGCGGACCATCTACTGGATCTTCGCTGGCCCTCCGAGCCGCCGTATAGTATCTCCGCAGTTCTACCAGATTGGAGTGGAGACGCTGCCCGTGGTCATGATGACCGGCGCCTTCACTGGAATGGTTCTGGCGGTACAAAGCTACTACCAGTTCAAGAAGATCGGCATGGAGACAATGATCGGGCCGATCGTATTCATGTCGGTCATCCAGCAATTGGGGCCGGTTCTTACCGCAGTCATGCTCGCCGGAAGAGTCGGCGCGGCCATAACAGCGGAATTGGGCACAATGGCCGTAACCGAGCAGATCGATGCAATGAAGACCCTTGGCCTGGATCCGACGAAATACCTCGTTTTCCCCCGGTTCATCGCAGCCCTCCTCATGACCCCCATCCTCACTTTGTACTCGAATGCGGTGGGCATTTTTGGCGGATGGGCGGTCGCGGTACTTGGATACGGAATCAACGGACATTTCTACTGGCAGAATACGCTGCAGTACGTCGAGGTGTACGACATCTTCGGAGGAGTAGTCAAAGCCTTCTTCTTCGGCGGAGCCGTGGCCATCATCAGTTGCTACAAAGGTTTTTACACAAAGGGCGGTGCTGAGGGCGTCGGAAGGGCGACTACGTCGAGTACCGTCACGTCGTTTGTCGCAATCCTGGTTCTGAACCTGGTTCTCACCGTAATTATCAACATCACTTACGTCCTCCTATACTCGGGGAGATAGAATGTCCACCCCGATGATCGAGCTTCAGAACATCAGCAAGTCCTTCGGAAAGCAGCAGGTGCTGAAAGGTCTGAATCTCACCGTGGCAAAGGGAGAGTCCGTGGTGATTATCGGCTCCTCGGGCTGCGGAAAGAGTGTGACGCTGAAGCACATCTGCGGCCTGACCTGGCCCGATTCGGGCAGAATTCTGTTCGACGGCGAGGACATCACGAACAAGAGCGACGCACAGATGACCAAGTACCGGATCCGAATCGGAATGCTCTTCCAGAATTCGGCTCTGTTTGACTCGCTTCCCGTCTGGGAGAATATCTCTTTTGGCCTTGTCGAGCACAAGATGTGTCTTCGAAGTGACGCCTTGTCGGTTGTGTCGGAGAAGCTCCGAATGGTCGGGTTGCCCGGAATCGAGTACAAGATGCCCTCGGAATTGTCGGGGGGAATGCGCAAGCGTGTAAGCCTGGCCCGCGCGATAGCGATGGGACCTGAGGTAATGCTCTACGACGAGCCCACAACAGGGCTCGACCCGATAATGGCCGACGTAATCAATGGCCTGATAATTCGCACGAACCACGAGCTCGGGGTCACAAGCGTTTCAGTCACGCACGACATGAAAAGTGCCGCCAGGATTGCTGACCGTATTGTATTGTTGTACGAAGGGCGCATAATAGCCGAAGGTACGCCTGAGCAAATACTTAATAGCGATGACCCATACGTTCGGCAGTTTGTTCGAGGCGAAGCGGTTGGCCCAATGACAGCGGCGCTTGGATCAGCCGGAGGGTGAAATGGAAGAAAGAAAGCAGGAGTTCCGAACCGGTCTGGCGATAGTAATCGGGCTTGTCATCCTGTCAGGCCTGATCGTATTCGCCGGAGGTCTGCGATTTCTGCACGACTACTACCAGGTAAAGGCCAAGTTCCCCAGCGCTGGCGGCGTAAAACGCGGAGCGCCCGTGAGGATGTCCGGAGTTGATATCGGCAGTGTCGCCGCGATCGCCATCCGAGCGTCTCTGGACAAGCAGACCTATATCGAAATGACACTTGAGCTTGAGCAGGGCTACCGCATCCCCACCGATTCCGACATCGGCATCACATCTGACAGCATGCTTGGCGAGCGCTTCCTCGAATTCACCCCCGGGGTCGCAATGACCTTTCTGGCTGCGGGAGAGACCCTTCCAAAGCTGGGAACAACCCCCGGGACTATCGACGACGCATTGAAAGGCATCCCGAAGATAGCCGAGTCCCTGCAGGCCTCGTTGGACAACATCAACAAGATCATCGGCGACCCGCGATTCCAGAGCGATGTCCGGACTGCCGTCGAGAATATCACAACAGCCTCCGGTACGCTGGACAGCCTTTTGAAAGAAGCGCGGGCGGTCGTGGATGAGAACCGCGGAAACGTGAAGACAGCCTTGGGGAACCTTGCGGAAGCTTCGGAGAAAGCCAGGAAGTTCGTTGACGGATTGGAAGGCGTCAAGACCGAAGTCATGGACTCGGTCAAGTTCGTGCGGGCGGAACTGGCCAAATTTGCCACGAGTATCAACGACCCGGCTCTGTTCGAGAAGATCAAGAAGACCCTCGACAGGTTCGACCAGATGCCTGACAAACTGGACAGCTTAGTTGCTTCGCTCCAGAAACTTGCCGACCAGGAAGCCCCGCAGATCCTGGAAAAAGCAGGAAGAATCGCGGACGACCTTCACCTGACCATCCTGCAACTCAAGCAGGACCTGGCCGAACTGGCGGCTTCCGCGAAGGCAACGATCGAACTGACCCGGGCAGGCGACGGCGTCATTGCGGCACTGCTGACCGACAAGAGGCTCAAGGAGAAGCTCAATATCATCGCCGATCAGGGAATGTACCTTCTGGAGCATCCCGTGCTGTTCCTCCTCAAAGGAGGCTATAAGGAACGACGCGAGCCCCAGGAGCCAAAAGATGACCAAAGCCGTCCCAAAGTAAAAAGCTCGCCTGAACCAACGGGCAAGTAACACAGAGGCAGACAATCATGGTTAGCTGGATTACCCGAACTATCTTCATCAGCGCTTGCGCCCTTCTATACTACGAGTACTACGTCTACTTCACCTTCGTGTACAAACAGACCCCTTTTTCGACGTATGTCGCCCCGCTGATCGGTATTGCGAGCGGACTTGCAGTGGTTTTTCTGGACCTGCTGTACCGTGAGAAGATCGCGCGCAACTTCTTCGCCATCTTCATAGGCCTGATCGTCGGCGTGTTCTTCTCCGAGCAGGTCATCAATTTCCTCGAGAGATTCCTCCTTCTGTACAGTTCCTCGCCCGAAAAGTCCAGCAGCCTGCAGCAGAACCTTCAGCAAAGCGTCATAGTCCCGATGATCCCGATCATCTACCTCATCTGCTGCTATATGTCGGTTACGGTAATGGTCAGCGCCAAGGGCTACATGCGTTTCATCATCCCATTCGTCAGCCTCCGGGACGAAAGCCGACCGTCGGGCGGGTTCATTCTGGACAGCTCCGTACTGATCGATGGCCGGGTGTTCGACCTGTGCCGGTCGCGGCTGATCGATTCCAAGATCGGTATCCCCCGATTTGTGTTGGCCGAACTGCAGACCATAGCCGATTCGGCAAACAAGCTGAAGAGGATGCGCGGCCGTCGCGGCCTGGACATAGTCAAGAAACTCCAGCAGCTCAAGGAAATAGAGGTCGAGATTCTGGAGGACGAGAACAACTCAGCGATGCCGGTCGACGAGAGGCTGGTCCGCCTGACGGCGAGCAGAAACGCGAAGATCGTCACCAACGACTTCAACCTGAATAAAGTCGCAGGCATTCACGGCATCGAGGTTGTCAATATCAACGATATCGCCAACGCGATGAAGCTCAACATCATCGTGGGCGAGTCCATCGAGGTCGAGATCGTCCGCGATGGCGACGGCGCCAACCAGGGAGTCGGCTACCTGCCCGACGGGACAATGATAGTGGTCGAAGGGGCGCGGGGCCTTGTCGGAACAAGGTTGACGGCGGTGGTCACCAACGTCTATCAGAAGGATGCAGGGCGCATCGTCTTCGCCAAGGCGGAGACGAATGTCTCTTAAGACAATTGCGATTGTTGCCGCGGCCGGAAGTGGCGAACGGCTTGGATACGGCATACCCAAGGCTTTTGTCAGCCTGGGAGAACGAACGATACTCGAATGCTGTATGGCCGGGATCCATCGCCAGGGCGTTGACCACGCTATAGTCGCCCTCCCCATTGGGATGGCTGCCAACACAACCCTGACCTCCGCGTCCCCGAACTGCGCGATATTGGAGACCCTTGTGCACGGAAAACCGCAAGCACAGGGGACTTTCCGCGTGGAGATTCCGAGCGGGATGGCTGTGTCTTTCGTGACGGGAGGAACAAGAAGGCAGGACTCCGTGAGGAACTGCGCGGCGATGATTCCTCCGGAGGCCGGGGTGATTCTCATCCACGATGCGGCCCGGCCGTTTCTGCGCGATGGGCTCGCGGCCGATCTGGCTGAGGCTGCGATGAGATGGGGTGCTGCTGCGCCTGCCCTGCCCTGTGCCGACACCTTGAAAGTCGGCCGTGAAGGCAAGATCATTAATACCGTGGACAGAAGGAGCTTGTTCGGGGTGCAGACCCCGCAGGCATTCCGCCGCGATATTTTTCTGAAGATGCTTTCTCTGTACAGTGATGCCGATGTTACGGACGATTGCGCGATTGCCGAGACCATCGGGACTCATCCGCATATCGTCTCAGGTTCTCCGTTCACATTCAAAATCACCACTGCGGCGGACCTGGAACTCGCCAGGCTTCTTGCCGCATCGAGAGGATACCAGTGAAACGTCCAATTGCCGTTTTCGACTCAGGCATCGGCGGTCTTACCGTGCTCAGCGAAATTCGCCTGCACCTGCCCGGCGAGGATCTTATCTACTTCGGCGACACCGCGCGAGTGCCCTACGGCTCCAAGTCGCCGATGCTCATCGCCAGGTACTCCGTTGAGAACGCCCGTTTTCTGAGAGGCTTCAACCCGAAGATGATCGTGGTGGCCTGCAACAGCGCTTCCACCGTCGCTCTCCCGGTTCTTGAGGGTGCTTTTCGGCTTCCCGTTGTCGGCGTAATCTACCCGGGAGCATTTGCAGCGGTCAAGGCGAGCCACAACAAGCGCATCGGAGTAATGGCCACGGTCGCGACCGTATCCAGCAGAGCGTACCACCACGCAATCCGGGCTCGCGATCCTCACGCTGAAGTGATTGCGCAGGCCTGCCCCCTGCTGGTTCCTGCCATCGAGGAAGGCCGGGGCAACGACGACGACATTGTCAGGCAACTCCTTGCCGAATATCTGAAGCCGCTCAAGACCTCAGGCATCGACACACTGATCCTTGCCTGCACGCACTACCCGGTCATCAAGCAGGCGATTGCGGCCGAGATGGGTAAGGATGTCACGCTTGTGGACAGCGCCAAGGAGACCGCGCATCGAACCCGTGACCAGTTGCGGGACATGGGATTGCTCAATCCGCGTCCCGATGGCGGGGTGATCAGATGCTACGTATCCGACCAGGCGGCCGAGGTCGAGAAGAACGGCCACATGTTTCTCGGGTCGCAAATGCCCACCGTCGAGCTTGTAGCTCCGGAGCAGTTCTACGTATGAGCAATGAAGACGCTTCAATCAAGATAATTGCCCGCAACCGCAAGGCCTTCTACGACTATGAGATTCTGGAGACGTTCGAGGCGGGAATAATGCTGCAGGGGACCGAGGTGAAATCCCTGCGCGACGGCCATGTTGCCCTTGCGGATGGTTTCGGCAACTTCCGGGGTGACGAGCTTTACATCGTTGACCTTGATATCCCGCAGTACTCGCACGGGAACATCAACAATCACGACCCCCACAGGCCCCGGAAGCTGCTTGTGCACCGGCGTGAGCTGATCAAGATCCGTGCAAGGGTGCTCGAGCGCGGATTGACTATGGTGCCACTGAAGCTGTACTTCAAGCGGGGGTGGGCCAAGGTGGAGATGGCAATCGTGCGCGGAAAGACTCGGTACGACAAGCGCGATTCGATTCGCGACCGGGAAGTGGACCGGGAGATCCGGCGCCATTCGGGACGACAGGGGAAGTGAGTTCCGCGGAAGCTTGAGCAGCCAGCCGCGCGGCAGGAGATGAAGATGGCTGACGCACATCGCAGGGAGATGCTGGAGATCGTGACGGTATTCGCGGCAATCACAGCGCTGCTGATGGCCGGGTTTTACGCTGTTCATTGGCTTGCAGGAGAGGCGTTCGACACAGTTCGCTTCTCTCTCCTTTCGGCTTTCATGGCAACTTTGGCTGTTGCCGTCGGGAGATTCGCGAACGCCAGGCGTGTTCGGGAGCATCTGCAAATCGGCGATCTTGAGCGCGCAGCGGGGCACCTGCCGGAAGCCCTTACTGCCTACCGAATGGCACTCAGGGCCGACCGTTACAGCGGGGCCGCCCACTGCAGGGCTGGTATAGTGTACGAGTTGCAGGGAAACAAGACGGAAGCGATGGCGGAATACCAGAGGTCCATTGCCTGTGACCCGAACATCGGGGAACCCCGTTACCGGCGAGCCCGTCTCCTTGCGGAGTCCATCGCTTCTGCGCCATCGGTCGAGAATCTGCGTGGGGCTCTGAGCAATCTCCGGGAGGCGATAATGATCGACGATTGGGCGAGAGAACGGGCCACAGCCGATCCGGGCTTCAACGCCGTCCATGCGGAACCGGAGTTCCAGGAAATTGTGAAGAATCCGGCCAAGGCGGCTGCGGTCTTAGCCAACGGAATCAGGCAGCCGGAGCAATGATGCCAAAAGGAGCATTGTGCAACCGAAGAGCAACAGGAAGTGCAGGTAGACCATGGTAAAAATCTTCGTGATGGCCATGGCGTGCTTATTAGTTGTGGCGGGATGCTGCGTGAAGTCTTCTCAGAACAACAGGCTCTATTATGGAGGCGAACTGCAAGAGGAGCCATTTGCTCCGGGAATCGTAGGCTGCTTGAGAGAAATGAACCATGAGCTTCCCGCGAGCCCGGAGGCAGTGGAAATGTACTCTCGCTTCAAAGAGCAGTTCCCGAGGGACACCTCCGGGAAGTACGAACGAGTTCTTCTTGACGACCTCGTGCGGTGTCCGTTCACTGAAACGGAGGACTTTGCCCGTCTTACAGTTGCCAGCATTCTCGCCGGGGGCACTCCGGTGAGCGAGAAACTTGATGTTCGAGGGGGCTTCCTAAGAACCTTTGCGCTGAAAGCTCTACATTACTCCGATGAGGTCGTTTTGCAGATGGCAGAACTCGTATATGCGGGTAGGCTCTCCTGGCATCTATCGCAGATGGATGCTTTGACTTTCCACTTCGCACTGGTCTCACGGTTCGGAATGACGAAGGTGAACGAACTGGTTTCGCGGATCTACCGAGAGAACGGACAGGTTCTGGTGCCCCCGGTGTTGTTCAGGGAGTTCGTGCCCTCGATCATCTCAGAGGTGACCGAGAAGGTGAGGAACGCCTCGCCCGCCGAGCACAAGGCGCTCCTCCAGTCCATCGCCTTCGGGTACACGGGGCGGCTGATGACTTCGAACGAGACCATCCGGGAGTTCTACAGGGCATACCCGTGCAGGACGTATGCCCACGAGTTAGTGGAGCGCGGTGACTTCGCAGTTATGGCCGACCAGGATCTTTGGCTCATTTACAGCTTCAACCACTACATTGATTGCGTCATGTCACCGGTTCTCATGTTTGAGGACGGCTACCGATCATATCCCTGGCCCTGGTCTGGCAAATGCGTCCTCTCAAGAACGGAATGGGCTCGGATGCAGGAACTCGGGATCCTCACGCCGGGCGATCTGGCCGCGAGGATCGGTGTTACCTCGATTTCGGATTACTACAAGTATATGGAGATTCCCGAGGAAGTTCGGACGTGGCTCAGGCTTCCATTTCTGTACCGCAACCACCCCACGGAAGCCGTGCGGCTGTTCATACGCTTCGAGAGCAGAATCCCGATCGAACAGGTGTCGGCAGATGCAGATCTGGGGAAAGAGATGATGGCGTACTTACGGCTATGTACCGGGTTCCATCGCCATCCAATGGAGGATCCTGTCTTGGACCTGATGATGGACGAAGGGCTTGTTCCCTGCAAGTACTTCTTTCCCTATTTCACCTGTACATATCCCTCGGATCCCGTTTTTCGAGGATGGAACCGGGTTTCATGGAATAGCCTCAGCGAGACGAACCTGGCATCGTTCCTACACTTCTTCGGCTCCGAGCTTGTCTGGAACGAGTCGAAGTTGCAGTTCGACTGGAAGGATCCCGCCGGGGCGGCGGATATCATTGCCAACGGAGTGAGGTAAGAAACAGCGCAAGGGCTACCGAGTTTTGGTGAGCAGCCTATTCCACGCGTATTCGTACTCGCCCACCGGCAAAGTGGCCTCGAAGCAGTTCGACAACGGCAGCACCGAGGATTTCTCCCATGGGGATCCAGTGGACATCGCCAACCTGTCGTAGACGTATCCTAAGGGGATCCTGGGGAAAAAAGGCCTTCCACCATCAGTGCCTCCAGTTTGACACGCCTGAGAACCGATCGTACAATGCGGATGTAGACGTCCAGTTTTTCGGTCAGCCTATTTCTCGAGATGCCCAACTGGTGGTGAGATGCAGATGTCTAGGTTAGCATCCCAGTTCATCGCTGTCTGCTCCTTGGTCGCCCTTCTGTCGGCATTTGCCATCTGCGACAGCGTTTGGGGCGAGGAATTGTCCTGTCTTGCAGAAGTCACGGAAAAGCACTTGGACACTCCCAGGAACTTCCATCGGATTCTTGTCTCGGGCGAGTTCATGGCAATCTGGTCTATGTCGCGCATCGATATTATCTCGATCGTCGGTCGGCGTAAGACATCTACCATCGACTCGATAAGAATAGACCTCGTGGTCCAGACACCAGATACTCTACTGGTTGTTTCTGGAACGCAGTTACTGGCGTACCGTAACGCGGATGGTCATCGGTTGTGGGCAGCGGAACTTGGTGCATGGCCCCTGCTGCGGGTCGTGCCAACGCCAGAAATGGTATTCTGTCTTTTTTCCGACCGGGTTGTCTCGGTGAAGAGCGAGAGCGGAACGTGCACGGTTCACTGCAAGGGCGATTGGAAGATACAATCAACGAACCCAGCAATCGCTGCTTCAAGCAGAGGCATGGTTCTGGTTTCAAGCCACAGTTTCCTCTTCTGGGACTGGTGGAAATTGATCTACTTTTCCTTTGCCACATGCACGAACGCTTGGTCAATGAGCCTTTCCAGCTATCCCGTCGCTGTATCTGTATCAGAGGAGGTGGCTGTTGTTCAGCAGGGAGCATCTGTTGAAGTGCTTTCCTCCATCGATGGGAGGTTCCTGAAAAGGCTATCAGTACCTTGGCAATGTTCGGGTGAGCTTTCCGGCCACGTCATGTTTGCACGAGAAGAAGGAAAGAAGAGCTGCTATTCTTGGGTCGACTTGTTAGACGGGACGACGACCCGTAGTGAATTTGCAGGGAAGGTCAGATGTGAGATTATCACTGGCGACGTTCTGCTTGTGATTTCGGATTCAGAAATACTTGCCTTCAGCATCGCCAAGCCGAAGTCTGTACCACTGCGCCGCAATGCTCACGGGTTCGAGATCGACTCTGTTGCCGGAAGCAAAGAGGGCCTTCTCCGGTCAGCGAAGTTCTTCGTGGGTTTCAGTCAAAGGACGCATCAATGGGCCGTGTATGAGATCAAGTAAGACTTGGCCGTTTCGGCGCGTTGCCGTGCCTTCTTCCGTCAGCGGGGATCGGGGGGATGCTCCTCGGGCTGCGAACCTTGCTTGCCGACCTCCGGGTCTTGCGCATCAGCGATTCTTTCATATTCCCGCGAGCCCTCTACAATGGGGGCGAATATGGGCTCGGGCGCCTCAAGAATGACCTCGGGCTCGATGGGAATTGCTGTCTCAGGTACCGGGGGCTCGGAGAACAGGCCGTGTACGGTCTTTTCCCAGTAGAACGGATTCGTGAACAACTGGATGAAGCCCTTCCACGCGGCGATCGAGATAACCACCCAGTAGATTGGCGATAGGAGAGCCAGGGGGATCAGCCGCCGATACCCCCGCTTGTGGCAGGCGAGGACGTTGATGAAAATGAAGAGCAGGTTCGCGCAGACCAGCACCCAGGTCACGACAAAGAAAATCAGAGAAATGCCCGACCAGAACGGGTCGTCCTTTGGTGACAGGAAGAGCATCCGCCAGGCAAGCTCGTCAGTGGGGCCGTGTGCCGCGATAACATCAGTCAGAAGAAGGGACAGATAGACCAGGCCGATTATCCAGTAGATGGGGTTCAGGATCAGCATCGCCCCGAGCCCGCCCACGGTAAGAAGGAAACTTACGAAGTTCTTTGGGCCAAGCCGCCAGAACAGGGCCAGGGGATTGCGCATGTGGACAAGGTGCGTCTGCAAGTACCCTTTGACCCACCGGGACCGCTGGCGAATCCAGTTGCCGACCCGCGAGTTGGCTTCTTCCCAGGTTGTTGAATCCAGCACTTTCGTGCGATAGCCCTCAGAATGCAGCCTGACGCCCAGATCGCAATCTTCCGTTACATTGAACGGATCCCAGCCGTCGAGCTTGCGCAGTATGTCCGTTCTGAAGTGGTTCGAGGTCCCGCCCAGCGGAATCGGGACGCCAAGCGCGTGAAGCCCGGGCAGGTAGAGGTCGAACCAGGCGGTGTACTCTATTGTGAACCAGCGGGTAAGCGTGTTCTGGTACGGGTTGTAGTAATTGAGCTTTGCCTGCAGGCAGGCAACATTTTCCGGCTCGCCGCGAAAAGCATAGACCGCCTTTTTCAACTGGTCAGGTTCAGGGCGGTCCTCCGCATCGTAGATGACCAGAAACTCCCCGCGAGCGGCAAGCAGGCCATGATTGCAGGCCTTTGGCTTTGTCTTCGGCAACGAGTGGGGGACTACGATGATCTCGTAACATTCGGGCAGGTACACCCCCCGGCAGGCGGCTATCGTGGCCTCGTCGTTCTCTTCCAGAAGCAGCTTGACATCGAGCTTTTCGGGCGGGTAGTCGAACGCGTTGATGTAGGAAATTATCTTCGAGGCGACATGGGGCTCGCGGTAAAGAGGGACGAGGATGGTATAGAGGGGAAGATCATCGTCGGAGAGGGTTGCCAATTGCTCAGGGGTAACCACGATCTCCCTGCGCCTGAACACTGCAAGCAGGACAACTATGCACTTGTACGAGATGACCGAGAAGTAGAAGCCTGCCGCAATGAGGTTGATGGTTGTCAGCGCGTAGAGCCAGTCGTAAAGGAAGAAGAGCACAAGGACCGAGGCGAGCAGGAAGTACCAGATCACCTGCCGGGCGGTAAAAACCCGGTACGCGCACTGCGCGGAGCGGCGTGCGATGAAGTTCGCCACAGTCGGGTCGGCGTGTGGAGCCTTCACTTCTTGAGCTCCTCCTGGATGCGCTGCAGGTATTCGAGCGCGGAAATCGGGGTCATGGAATTGAGTTTTAGGGACCGCAACTCGTTAAGCAAGTCAGCGTACGGAGAATCGAAGAGAAGAAGCTGGACTTCCTTCTGCCTGCGTCCTTTCTGAAAGACCTTGAGCTTGGGCTTGCCGTCAACGTCCAGCGCCTGCTGCTCCAGGGATTTGAGTATCTCCGAAGCCCGTTTGACAACGGCTTCCGGCATACCCGCCAGCCGGGAAACGTAGATTCCGTGGGAGCGGTCGCATGCCCCGGGCTCGATGCGGTGGAGAAACACCACCCTGCCCTGCCATTCCTTGACTGCAACATTGAAGTTGCGCACCCTGGGCTTGATGGACGCCAGTTCCGTCAGTTCATGATAGTGAGTGGCAAAGAGCGTCCGCGCTGAGATCGCCTTGTTCTCGGCAATGTGCTCGGTAATGGCCCAGGCCAGGGAAATACCGTCGAAAGTGCTTGTGCCTCTGCCGATCTCGTCCAGCACAATCAGCGAGCGTGGAGTTGCGGAGGCGAGGATTTCTGCGGTCTCCAGCATCTCAACCATAAAAGTGCTTCGCCCGCGAGCCAGGTCGTCGCCCGCCCCGATCCTGGTGAACAGGCGGTCCACAATCCCGATGCGCGCTGCCGCCGCAGGAACCGGAGCTCCCGCCTGCGCCAGAATGACGATTTGAGCCACCTGCCGGATGTAAGTGCTTTTCCCGGCCATATTCGGCCCGGTAATGATATGGATGAGACTGGAAGGGTTCAGGAGCGTGTCGTTGGGCACGAAAGTCCCTGTCGGCAGGTTCGCATCCACGACGGGATGCCTTCCGTCCCGTATGTCAATCTCTATTGAATCGGTGATCTCCGGGATGCAGCAGCGCCTTTCCTCGGCAAAACGCGCGAGCGAGCAGTGCGCGTCCAGGGCAGCAAGCAGCCGAGCAAGAGAGAACAATTGGTCGGCGTGGCATGCGATGCTGTCCTGCATCTTCTGGAATATCCGGCGCTCGATCTCCAGAATCCGGTCCTCAGCGGTCAGGACGCGGGTTTCGTACTCTTTCAGCTCGGGGGTGATGAAGCGCTCGGCGTTGGCAAGAGTCTGCTTGCGGATGTAGTCATCGGGAACGAGCTTGAGATTGGGCTTGGATATCTCTATATAGTACCCGAAGACGGAGTTGTACCCGACCTTGAGCGAAGAGATTCCCGTCCGCTGGGATTCGCGGCGCTGATACTCGGCAATCCAGTTGCGGCCCCCGCGACGCACCGCGCGAAGCTCGTCCAGTTCCTTGTCAACCCCTTGCCGGGCAAAGTCCCCTTCGCCGATTGCATGGGGAGGGTTGTCAACCACGGTGGAGGCGATTTCCTGACGCAACTGGGGAAGCTCGTCCATCGTGGTGGCCAGAACTCCCAGGACTCCGTGAGATGACAACAGGATCGTCTTAATGCGCTCGGCGGACTCAAGCGATTCCCGCGTCGCGACGATATCGCGCGGGGTAGCCCGGCTCGCGGCAGCCCGTGCCGTGGCGCGTTCGACATCGCAGACCGTCTTAAGCGTTGTCGCTATCGTCCCGCGCAGCAGTGGTTCTTCGATCATCGCCCGGACAATCGCCTGCCTTGCCTTTATTCGCTCAATACTTGTCAGCGGCTGGACAAGCCAGGACCGCAGCATGCGGGCTCCCATCCCGGTCGAGGTGAAGTCGCAGACACCCAGGAGTGTGGCGCTCCTCTTGCCGGACGGGGACGAGACTATTTCGAGATTGCGGAGCGACCTGGAATCAACAGCCAGAGTGCCGGAAAGAGCGTTGTCGCGAATAAACCGGAATTGCCCGAGGTTGCCGCGCTGAGTGCGGTTCAGGTAAGAAAGAAGGGCGAGGGCGGCTGGCAGCCAGCGTTTCTGCTCAATGTCTTCGGGAAGGTTTGGAAATACCTCCCGGAGTTTTTCTATGCCGCTTGCGGGGTCGAACTCCGATCCGGGAAGGACTTCCAGCGAAGCTTCAGCGAACCGGCAGTATTCCCGCTTGAGTATCTCGCCCATACCGCCATCGACTTCGGGGACAAGGACTTCACGGGGGGAAAGCCTGTTGATCTCGGGGAGGAGGCGATCGGGGGCGATCACGTCAACCGCAAACTCACCCGTTGAGACGTCGCTGTAGGCAATCGCGCAAGCGTCACCGGAAGAGGCGACAGCGGCCAGATAGATGTTGTCGTCGGCAGGAACGATGTTCTCGTCGTAGACCGTGCCGGGAGTAATCACCCTGACCACGTCGCGCTTGACAACGCCCTTGGCAAGAGCGGGGTCTTCGAGCTGCTCGCAAATGGCGACCTTGAATCCGCCCTTGACGAGACGCGCCAGATATGTGTCAGCAGCGTGGTATGGCACCCCGGCCAAAGGAACAGCGTCAGGCCCCTTGCCCCTCGATGTAAGCACTATGCCAAGCAATTTGGAGGCTGTTATCGCGTCCTCGCCGAACATTTCGTAGAAGTCGCCGATACGGAAAAAGAGGATGGTGTCAGGGAAGTGCGCCTTGATGCGCGTGTACTGGCTCATCATGGGCGTGGAGAGCAGAGAAGGTTGAGCATTGCGCTCAGAACTCACTTCACCTTCCGTCCCACGGCTTGAGGATAGTCGAGTATCCCTCGCTCTGGAGTTTTCGAGCCGCCTCCTCCGCATGCCGCACAGCATCGTACGGTCCCACCAGCACGCGATAGCCCTGCTCTGTCTGCTTGACCGATGCGACATAACCCGCAGCCGTCAAAGTCTTGACCAAAGCGTTCGCCCGGTCAGGATTACCGAAGACCCCAACCTGCACACAGAATGGCGAGGAACCTGACAGGTCGGTCTTCAGCTTGTTCGCAACGGAAGAAGCCCCGCTGAACGATGCGGTCAACTCCCCGAAGTCACGCGTCCACGCTGAATAGTATTCGTCGGCCTTCGCTGAATCCCCGGCGAGGAATGCCGCGGCACAGAGCCTGGCACCCAACAGAAACAGAAGCCTGCCATCCGAACAGCCTTCCACGGCTTTCTCGTAGCCGCTCTTCGCGGAGGTGTAGTCTGAGGCAAGCAGAAGGATGTCGGC
>JBAZOJ010000013.1:0-29476 GCA_041648755.1 Candidatus Brocadiia bacterium | reverse complement strand
AAACGGGAAGTGGTTTGCTCTCCGGGTTAAGTGCATTGGCCGACTACACCATGCTCGCAGAACCCGGGAACCGGGTGCTTGCCTACTCTGCCGATGAATGGAATGTACTGGCGCGGCACGAACAGATCTCCGAACTCACGATCCGCGAACCAGGTTGTCTTGAGATCGAAATCTGGAAGTACTCCCCCGCCCTCTTCGCAAAAGAAGGTAGAGTGGACCGTTTGTCTCTTTTCCTCGCAATGAGGGATAGCGCCGACGAAAGGGTCCAGTCGGCCCTCGATTCTCTTCTGAGAGGCATGGAATGGTAAGGGGGCTCGACAGATTCCGGGAGCATTTCAGCGCGCATACCGACCAGTATGTGCTCATAGGCGGAACTGCCTGCCAGACAATAATGGATGAGGCTGGTCTGCCGTTCCGTGCCACGCAGGACCTGGATATTGTCCTGATCGTGGAAGTGCTCGATCCTTCATTTGTGCGAGCATTCTGGCAGTTCGTCTGGGCGGGGGGATACGAGAAGAAGCAGCAGGCAACCGGCGGAAGGCGATACTACCGTTTTTCGCACCCCACGGACAGCAGTTACCCAAAGCAGTTGGAACTGCTGGCCCGGAAGCCGGAAATGATCGAATTGCCCGAGGGCGCAGTCCTTACCCCGATCCCCGCAGACGACGATGATCTTTCGAGCCTGTCGGCAATTCTCATGAGTGAGGTCTATTACGACTTTCTGCATGCCGGAATCAGGATTATTGACGGCCTGTCAGTGGCTGACGCCGAGCACTTGATTCCCCTCAAGGCGCTGGCATGGCTGAACCTCTCGCGGGAAAAGAAGGAGGGCCGTCACGTTGATGAAGGCAACATCAAGAAGCACAAGCTCGACGTGTTTCGGCTCTACCGGGTGATGGATCCTACGTTCAAGACAGCAGTACCCAACCGGATTCGCGAGGACATGAGATCTTTCCTGGATGCAGACGAGGTCAAAGAGGTGGACCTGAAAGCTCTTGAGATACGAAGCGAGAACATGGAATCGGTTCTTTCTAAGCTGCGAAGCGTATATGTCTATAGAAGTGAGGCATGAGCGGAACGCTTGCGGCTCAACTTGACGGATTGCTGTGAAAGTGTTACCCATGTCCTGATCAGACCCGCCCTCCAATGGACACTAAGGGAAAAAAGACTAGGCCCCCTGCTAAGCCTCCCACAGACGCAACTAAGAAAATCGCGCTAGATAGCCTGCTTCCAGCACCCAATTCGGGTCAGTAGGATTGAGCGAACGGTCTGACCGGTTCGAAGACGCTCGGGATCAGAGAATGCAAACGTAAGGTGGCATTCTCAGATGATCTGCACATCAGGCGCATCGAGGCACCCGGCGATGTCCTGCCTCATTTTCGATTTCCTGGCCTCGTCAATGGCGGCATACAGCTTCACACCGCCAGCATTGACCTCGATATCGAAACGGTCCGAAGGCCACCCGTTAGGATGATCGTGCTTGGGTCTTTCCCACTCTTGCAGGCAATCCGATAGCTTGAGGAGAAAAGCCAAAGGCGCCCTCGTACGAGTAATCTTCGCCCCAGCAAAGCAGTGGGGAGGCAGATTGTGCAGGAAAATTGCAGAGCACGCGGTTACGACATCATCCTCGAAGTGCTGCTGGTTCCAGTCGGTGTTGTCTTCAAGGTAGATAGGTCTGAGCTCCCTCTTTGGGTTGTACTTCTGATACATTAGGTCGATCACGTACAGGATGGCCAGCGCACCCAACATCCCGTGGCAAGCTTTGCCACTTCTGACCGATGACTCGTACTCGCACGCGGCATCAATGTCCAGTTCCCATTGATCCAACCGTGCCTGAATCAGCCTGAATCCGTTGACACCATTCTGTAGAGTAGATAGGGCCTTAAGATCGATATTGGCATGTATGTCTGGTGCGTTCACCCCGAGTTGTCGTTTGATATCGTTGATTCCCCTCGTAAAGGGCTCAGCAATGTTCGCGGCAACCTCCATGGGATACGCCACATCGTGCAGGAGTCCGGCAAGCCTCCACTTGAAGTCCAACAACGTTTGCGGGTGCTGAAGGTAGTCTTCGTTCAGCAGGATGCCCAGCAGAAAACTCAGGAGAGCATGCACCACATGATCGCGGACGTATGGTTGAAGTGCACGGATTCCACGTTCGACTTGAGCAAGCAAAGCCACCTGCTGCAAGAGACGTTGCTTGCCATGCAAAGTCATGATCCCCTCGATGATCTCGATTGCCCTCTGCTGACGATTATCGAAGGGCATCCTGCCAATCAGAAATCCCTCGATTTCCCGGCGGCTGGACCCGTACTCATAAGTAAGGTCTGTTCCGTAGGGGTCGGCAGGGGTCTTCCTTACGGTCAGTTCTAACAGGAGTTGATTGATGTCCATGGTTATGCCTCCCGATGTCGCTGAATTCCTACTGTCGCGAAACTGTGACCTACCGTTGGCACTTCAGAGACGAAACGGAGTGCTACTTTAGACAACCGAAGAAGCATGCTCATGCTCACAGTCGCCGAAAGGCAGTCACGTGCTCTTCCTTGATGAGCCCTTTATGGCCCTTTCTTGTCGGAGGAACCATCCGGTTCTGGATTGTGTCAGAGAAGCTATCGAACTGTGCAAATCCATTGCGCTCCATCAGGGAGTTGAGTGCCTCCCACGTCTTGATGTGCAATCCGCCAACAAGATTGTCCCCGCAGACGATAACGCAGGTGCCGTTCGTTCTTACAATGACGCTCATGGTCTTGATTGCCCTGCCCATATCGTGGAAGTAGCGATGGGCTACTGCGGCATGGCGAGGAGAGGAAGCGGCGAGTTCTTTGAGTCCCGGCACCAGTCTGCGATGCTCGTCAACCTCTGACAGTGGAGTATCTGCCATCAACTTGCCGCGTTCGGTGCCAATAAACCGGTTCCGCAGGTTGTTAACCTCGAAAGGCATTACGCCCTCAAGGATATTCAGCTCCAACTTGAAATTCCGAAAGTAGTCTTGAGCGTTGAGGTACGGGGGGGACGTGATGACGTGGGAATATCCCTGCTGACAAGTTGGCGCGTGCTGCGTTGTCAGATCGACGCAGAACACCCTTGTAGATTTGGCGGGTTCTTCTTCCCTGCCATACAAGGTTGAAAGCTCTTTCAGTAGTCTGCCTACCTGCAGAAACGGGTCGAAGTGCTTGCCGCCGCGCTCTCTTATTGCACGCTTTGAAATGAAGGGCTTGGGGCTCCTTTGGTCAGCTCTGGAACACAGACGAACAGACAATGCCAAGGAAAGCAGAACCGCCCTTCCTGCTCGAGTCCCGATCAAGTTGAGATCGCGTGCAGCAGACCTCAATCGCTCATACTTGGCCAAAGTCGCTGGGGTGAACCAGTAGTCTTTTGCATTCCAAGCGATTGGCAGACTTCTGCTTTCCGTGGAAGCAATCTGGGTAAGGTCCTGGCGAAGTCGCTCAGCTTCCTCCGGACAAAACCCTTCCAACTTCACGCTGGATAGTAACACTGCATAAGGGTTGACATCATATCCCGTGACAGGGACGCCACGATGGGATCCCGCGGACAGGATCGCGCCAGACCCGCAGAAGGGATCGAGCAGGTTCTCGCATCCGGCCGCATACCTGTCGATGAGACATTCCGCCAAGTGCGATACCATCTTCGCTGGATACCGATCCAGCCTTGTTGGGACTCTCGGGTTCATAGCGGCTCTTTCAGAATCCATGACTCGCCTATGCCACGGGAGTAGAACGCATGGTTGTGCCGCAACGGGCTTGCGTAGACAAGAGCGGGAGGGTCAGTGCAGGCTCTCACGTACATGTAGATACCAACCGCCTGAGGCTTTGTTCCCAGAGGACAGACAACTTTTGAATAGACTGTCCTTAATGCTTCTGGCCCAAAACACTCGCGCAAGCCCGCGAGAGAGCTCTCCGGGTCAACAGCGTCAACTCTCACAATGGAGCCCTCCCCGACCAACTTGATCAGATCGCGGTTTAGGGCTTCCGTCCGGCCATTCCACTCCGGTCTGTAAGGAGGGTCGGGAATGACCAACCTTGTTTCCATCGGCTGAATGCTCTCGTAGGTGGCCAGCGCCCGGTCGCCCTCGTATCCAAGGAAAATAGCAAGGCGAAGCGCTCTGCTCATATCGGGTGACGCAGAAAAGCCTGGTATCTGGTCGATGTTCGCTATCCCAAATGACAAGGGAACATACTCGGTCACAACATAGTCTCCGGGCTCACAGTACACGATCCACAGGCGATCCCACAGGTCGCGATCGTCAAGCCAGTGCAGTATCATAAGGAGATGCCGCTTGGTGAGTACAGAAATGTCGAGTACTATTGAGCCACTCCCGGTGTCTCTAATTGCAGCATCTAAGACCTGCATGTTAGCATGGAAGCTTGCGGCCGCATTGCGCTCGACGAAAGGTAGGTCGACAGGTCGACGCGAACCAGTTGAGAAAGCCTTCGTAAGGAACTCATGTCGCTCTTCCCGCTTGCGATTCTCGTCGTCGTAATGAAAAAGAACCACTGAGCCAGGTTGCCATATGCCCTTTCGACGGGCCAACCCCTCGCACCGTTCTTCGTGGCTCGAACAGGAGATCAAGAGGGCTCCATTCGGTAGCATCGCCGGAGACAGGTGCTTCTTCATCGGCCGACATCCTCAAAGTCCAGGTTCTGCGGTGGCTTAACTGGGGTAACCGTTCCTGCGGGCTTCACCAGCTTGCGAAGGAGAGATCGCTTCGTCTTCGCTCGGGTTCTGGCCTCCCAGAGATCCAATAGTTCGTCGCACGTCAGGCTTGTTCTCCAGCGATGCCGAGGACTGATCTGAAGGACAGGAGCATAGATGCGGCAGATGCTCATTTCTACCGGCTGCGGATCGGACAAGTGCTTGGGTTTGAAGGCTGGCCGTCCCTCTCGAGTCTGGAACACTCCTTCGCGCACCCCAATAGAAATGACCTTCTGCATTTCTAAGAATCGGGTGGCCCCCAAGTTTTCGGGATCCTCAATCGTAAGCCTCGCGGCTTCGGGTTCGCTCGTATGGTGGAGCAGTTTGTGACGTATGCAGTCACCGAGTTCAAGAACATAGTATTTGAGGCGTTCGCCGTACACCTCTACGTTTCGGCTCAACGTAGTCAAATAGTGCTGAGACACAATATGAACCGCCTGGGTCTGTATTTCGGGTGCAAGTCTGACCGGGACGTTCGAGGGAACACTCTCAACGTGCTGCAAATGGTAGGCCACCCCCAGAATTTCCATGAAGTACCGGATGACACCAGAACTCAGGAACGTAATGTCGTCAAAGCCGCTGAAGGCCTTATCTTTTTGGCGACCTCTTCGCCCATAAAGGACGCGGTAGATCGCTGCCTCCGAATAATAGGTGATCTTCTCATTCCTTTGATCAGGCGGAAGGCTCTCAAGCTCTCCGACACTGAGTCTGTGGAGCTTGGCGACTTCCTCAAGCAAATCCCCACGATCGACTTCGCTTTCTGACGCCCGCGGGAGAAGATCCTCGACGTTGCAGCCTGGCCTGCCAGCATTAGCCAGAAGCCTCTCCGATATTCCCTTCAGCAAGTCACCATACTGTCTAAGTTGTCGGGGGACCTCCACGTCATAGACCAAGGGCACTCGGTTATAGTCGTGTATCTCTTGAAGCTCCTGCCCCGTCGTCGTTCCCGACACTTCATCGGCTCCGAGCTTCTTGGCCACCTTCACCGTAAAATCCGGAGCGGCAAGCTTGACCAGCCCGTTGGCAACTCTCTGTTGAAATGGGAGAAGATTCTCGTACTCATCAAGTAAGACTGCAAACAAGCAGTTGCAGAGGCTTGGGAGTGTCTGCTTAATGAAGCGGAGGATGTCCTTCAATGTGTCGATGTCCAAGACAGCAACCGGAACTGGCACGACTTCGCGGTAAATGAACCTCCGACGAGTGAAATTGGCGAGTTCGCGGTGCAGATCCGCTAGTTCCTCCAGCAGACCATCAAAGCCCATCTGCGTAGGAGCCACAAGCCCGCGCACTCTCTTGTACACTCCGGCCGCAAGAGCGCATTCACTATGCGTATCGCAGGTCAGATGTTTTTCCTTGACACAAAACCTGATCTCTGAGAACAGGCTTTCAAGGAGGCACAGCAGCATTTCTTGCGAGAAGGCATCCGCGATTTGGACCATCTCCTCCATCGGCAGCGGAAGAGTGTCAGCGGTTTGGGCGGTAAAGACGCCCGCATTGCAGACCGCACCTCTTGAGAGCTTCAGGTAGAAGCCGAAGAGACTGCCGATTGCTTCGCGTCCCTTTCGGGATGCCAGATTGCGCGCGCGCAACGCCGCAAGCAGCATGGACTTCCCAGTCCCTCTTGGACCCTCTAGAAAACAGGGCTTCATCTCCTCCAGCGCACTCATTTTCCATTCGTCGGGAGGGGCAAACGCCTTGGCGAGGAGATTCGGGACATCATCAAAGAACTCTGCTCGCACGCGACGAAAGGGATTGTGGGAGCCAGGTTGGAAAGCATCCACCCAAACCGACGAAGCGGTCTTAGGAGGCATAAGATCCCTGCAAATCTGTTCAAGAACCTCCTGGTAGTTCCTGCCATCAGGTTCTAATGTGCAGTATGCCTTTTTCCCCAAGAGTGGAAGCAACTCCGTCTCGTCAAGCCGAACGACAATACACCTTGCGCCCTTCTGTTCGGCCTCGTGCCAAAGAGCCCCGGCAATTTCTGATTTTTGCCAAGTAGCGTCAGGTGTGTGCTTGGAGTACAGGATGATGACCACTTTCGCATCCGCGATTCCTTCGTTCATGAAGCTAATCGCATCATCACCCAGTCTTAGTTCCGTTAGGTCGATACGCGGCTCGTGACCTGCATTGCGGAGATCATTGTAGAATTGCAGAGCGATTTCCGAGTCTGCCCGTGCATGAGAGATGAAAATATGATTCACTGTCACCCCCGCCTTAGCTCTTGATGAGTGCTTGCATTCAGGTCCTTCTTCCATGCGCCGACAACTTCGCGAAAAGCCAACCTGTGCATGCAGCATGACACAAGCACCTTGGTCTTGCAGTCCGTGACCTCGCCTTGAGAATTCATCGGGGACACTTCCTTCCGGAATCTGATCCAGAATATGTCGCAAAGGATTTCAAGGACTGACCGTTTGGGGTGCGCCTCTCCATCCGTTTCAATAGGTGTGGAGAGAGGGAATCGAACCCTCTTGCCTGGTACTTGGATTACAGGTTGAGCGAATTCCATGCCTTGCCTCTTCTGAGTTCGGAGTCTGCCACCAGGTCTCCACCACCAGGCACCTCCTTCCATCAGAAATGTCAATATGACAATCTGCCGCATAAGAACCTCCATGTTAGCGGAGACCCCGATGACGACTCCGATTGAGACAATCGCATAGAAAGCAATCTCAACCTTTGCGGCCAAGCTCTGCGCGGATGACCCAATCATCCGCGATGCAAACAGCTAATCCAACACACTATCGCTTTGGGGCGCCAGCGCCCTGCTCTTCTTACTTCTTCGGCGGGTTGTTATCCCTGCCCGGGCCCGACGGCCTTCCGGTCGTGCTTGGCTTTCCACCACCGCCGCCACCGCCGCCCTTGCCGCCGCCACCTTTTCCCATCGTGGGCTCCTTTCAGAAGCGTCTGGGTTACCGAGCGATGTTATTGCTGGTCGCGACACAAAGGTCGCAATAGAATGAACGGGCTCGGATGGGAGTATTGTACAGTTGGGCGGGGGAAGATGCAAGGAAGTCGTAGGCGCTACGCCTACGAGTCCGGCCAGACATCACTTGCAGACTCACTTGGCCTTCGCTCCATTATTCTGGCCGGAAGCTGAACATCGCACACCAACGAAGCCGCTTGGATCTAAAAGAACGACAGGTAATCCAGCGTCGCCGTTTTGCCACATGTCGATGCTGCGCATGGCAGGTGACGCAGTCTGCTGCCCTCTTGGGTGCAATCTCGGCACTTTTCTCAGCGACCTTTGATTCATGCTCTCCCTCATTTTCGAAGGCCGCAGCGATGATTCTCGCTGAGCGAGACGGTTCAAAATGCAGTTGGATAAGCATGGCCACACCTGCGGCAATTTCCACCAGAAGGATAGCACCGAGCACATAGGAGTCATTCTGCTGAAATGTTACGGCCAGAGCGAATACAAGAAGCATACCACCGAGCAGCGCCATGCATAGGACGGACCAGAAACTGGATCCCCGTGGATGACACAAACAAGCCTGTGTCACGCGACTCTCCCACAGACTGACATCAGTTCCGCACAAGGCGTTGATGCGACTTTCCAGTGCCGCGACATAGCGCGAATGAACGACCATGCTGGAAGTAAGGGATATGAGTTGAAACATGAACAGCATTTCGATCTGAGACAGAAAGAACAGGATCAGCGATCTTGACCGAGGATCGGCAATGAGCGTGTCCTTCCAGTACACGCTACCCACGCCAATGAGGACAGTGGCGAACGCGAAGACAGTATACTGCTGGCTCTTTGCAATCAGTACGAGTTCGCTACGCATCTCTGTGCGCTCACGCAGCATTGCCTCTAGATCTCTGTCTTCACGAACCATGATTTCCTCCGCTGATTATCGCGGTTTAGTTCCTATCATGCAGTTCTCGTCGATCTGCCTCCCGGATCCCAGGCCAGCCAAACTAGAACCACCCGATGATGTCTTTGATGTACGCCCCGAGAGCAGCGCCAGCCACAAGTGTCAAGACCCACAACAAGACTCGGGCGCGCCTTCCTTTGGCTGCTTGAGCTTCCAACTCCTGCCGCAGAGATTCTTCAATTTCCTTCCGAAGGGCGGCAAGCTGCTCCCTCTTGATCTTGGCAAGAGTCTCGTAACGCTCTGCAAGTGTCTTCTTGTCATCAATTTCGGCAAGCAACTGCTTCAAGTTGTGGCTCTGAGTCTCCAGACTCCTCTGCATTTCGAGGATGATCTCACTTGCTGCGGATATGTGAGTTAGGGCTGCAGAAACCCTATCTACCGCCTGCTGCTCGTCTCTTGGGAGGGGAAACAAGTCAGCGAGGTGCCTTCCGACGCTGCCCGCCGTAATTCTTCTTATCTCATCCTCAGTGAAGAGCCGTCCTGAAGCCACTCGAAGAAGCTCACTGCCAAGCCCACCGTACAGGTTGTAGACCCATGACATTTGCCCGCACTCCTTTTGTCAGCCCAAGTCGTTGCCAAACACCCAGACGTTTCCAGTTGATCTGCCTGCGCTGTCGCACTCGTTGACCGCAAAGATCCGGCTCCGGTTTGTTACCGCAATTCTAAACGTGTCCGCTCTCCTGCGCAAGCGAAATCGTGCCCAAGGGAGGACATGCAAGCGAGTCGTAGCGAGAAATGCACAATGATGAATGGGAGGAGGCGACGGGCGAGAACCGAAGGCCAGCAGCCTTTGCCAAGTCGGAGCTTGGCGTTCCCAGGGGCAGGCCAGCAGCCGGAGCAAAGAACGCGCCGGGACGGACGCGTCTACTATAGACGATGCGTCTCGCTTCGTGTTTGTGGCAGAAAGAACGCGCCGGGACGGACGCGGCGAGCATTGATGATTGATGAGTAAGAGAGGCGAAGGCCAGCAGCCTTTGCCAAGCTAGAGCTTGGCGTTCCCAGGGGCAGACCAACAGTCAGGGCAAGAACGCGCCGGGACGGCGCGTTTACTATTTGATCTCCTGCCCTCTCTTACCCGTCCGCCCCTTCTTCTTGGGCTTCGCCGCGCCCTTCCCCTTCCCTGCCGCTTTCAGAAATGCCTCGTATTCGGAGCGTCGGACGCGGCGGCCAAGCAACCCTAAGAGCCTCCCGCAGTCCTCATGGTTGATCCCATGATTGGCGAGGTGATCCATCAACTCCTCGAAGGAAATCCTGACACGCGCGGCAATGACGGCGATGGCTGCAGCCGCGGCACTGTGCACAAACCATTCCGGGTCCTTCAGGCATTCGACGAGAGGTGCTACGGCACTGCGATTACCAAGCTGAGCTAGCGCCTCAGCGGCTGCAGCGCGAGCAGGGCTATCCTTGTGCATAAGGTATTTGATGACGGGGTCCACAGCGCTATGTTCATCCAGCCTGCAAAGGGCGGCAACCGCGCAAGAGCGGACAAGCACCTCACCATCCTGAAGGCACTCGACAAGGGAACCCACGGACCTGTAATCACCAAGCCCCCCGAGTGCTTCGGCAGCGCAACGTCTCACTTCCATATCCCCGTCCTTCAGACATTCCATGAGGGGATCAACAGCTCTTCGATGTCCAAGCTTCCCGAGAGCTTTGCACGCATTGCTGCGTAAATCGCTGTCACTGTCCTGCAGACACTCGATGAGCAGATCTGCGGAGCTCTGGTCTCCGAGATTTCCAAGAGCTTCAGCCGCGCTACGGCGCACTTCGATATCCCTGTCCTTGAGGCACTTCATCAGGAAACAAGCAGCCGTGCGTTCGCCGAGACCCCCTAGCGCCTTGGCAGCGTTGCTGCGCACAAACCACTCGCTGTCTCTCAAGCATTCCACAAGGGGAGGCGCCGCTGTTCGATCGTCAAGCTTCCCAAGGGCTTCTGCCGCGCACGAACGCACACGGCTCTTGTTATCTTTCAGGCACTTGATCAATGGTCCGACTGCGCTTGGGTCGCCAAGCTGCCAAAGAGCCCGCGCTGCGCTGCTGTGTACAAAGTGGTCGTCATCATTCAAGCATCTAAGCAAGGGTTCAACAGCGCGTGCGTCGCCAAGATGCCCGAGAACTTCGGCAGCGCCACTGCGCACGTACCATCTGGAGTCGTCCAGACATCCGATCAGGGCTCCCACCGTCCTACTGTCGCCCAGCTTCCTGAGAGCTCTTGCCGCGTAATCACGGACTTCTCTGTCTTTGTCCTTCATATACTCAATGAGGAATCCTGGGGAAGATCGGCCGCTAAGCTCAACGAGGACTCTGAGTGCGTTGCTGCGCGCATTACTATCGCTGTCCCTTAGGCATTCCATGAGGGGGCCTATCGGGCATTGACTGCCGAATTTTCCAAGAGCTTCGGTTGCGTTACTACGAACAAACTGTTCGCAGTCCTTCAGACATTCTATAAGGGGTTCTACAGCGGCTTGGTCACCAAGCTCACCAAGGGCGTAGGCCGCGTTTGCGCGTGCAGGGCTATCCTTATCTCTCAGGCATGCTATGAGGGGTTTTACAGCACCATGAATGCCGAGAGTCCCAAGAGCAAGAGCTGCGCTAACGCTCACGTTGGATTCGTAGCCTTGGCGCTCCAAGCATTCGATGAGAGCAGGTACAGCGCATGGGTCGCCAAGCTTACTGAGAGCGTAGACTGCGCTATCGCACACGTCACGGTCACCACCCTCATCATCGAGGCATTCGATGAGCGCAGGGACGGCGCAAGGGTCGCCTATCTCCGCAAGGGCATGAACCGCGCTGCAGAGCACATTCGAGTCCTTATCCTCAAGGCACTCAATGAGAGCATCCACTGCTTGCTTACCGCCGAGGTGACCGAGAGCAAAAGCCGCGGTACTGCGCACAAACCAGTTAGCATCCTTCAAGCACTCCGCCAGGGCTCCCACTGCCCGATGGTCGTCGGTTCCTGCGAGGAGCGCCATTGGCACCTCCCAGTACAATGCCTCGCTGGCAAGAACCTTGTAAGTCATCCGAATTGAGCCAATTCTGACGCTCTCAAGAATGCTTAATGCCTGTGCAAAGACATCGTCAAGCCTCTTGTATGTGAAGTAGCGCCACAATTCGTCCTCATACTCCACTTCGTTTGTCGTCTTCGCAAGCCTATCCGCAACTACTCGTGCGGCGAAATGCTCAGCAAACTGTTGGTGTATGACGCAGATTGCCCTGCCGTCATCGCCATCGTACAATATCCCTGCTTCCTTGAGGACTGCGAGCCCCGCGTGGAGACCTGCCATTTTGGCTTCGCTCGCATCTGGGTACGCTGCCAGGAAAAGGGTCTCCAGTTTGTCCTTGGGAATGCTGTCTTCGTACACTTCATCGCCGGAACAGAGCGCACCCCAGAAGAGGCCGGACACGGCAACTTGACCGCGGCACAGGTAGCCATCTCTATCGGTCGCTGAAATTCGCCGCAAGACGCAAGCACGGTTCACCGCGTATGTGATGAACCGATCGAATACTCCTGCCCTGCCACCAATTTCACTTTTCGGGACCTCTTTCTGTTCGAGCGCCATCGAGACGGTCATCGAGAAGAACAACGGGACATTGAGAAGATTCGCCTGGGCGGGACTCGTTTTTTCGATCTTCTCCGGCAGCCCGATCGCGGTGGAAAAGTTCACTGCAACCCACGCGATTCGGGCTTCTTGGTCGAGGTCCCGAAGTTTCAGTCGAGCATGGTCGCCCTTGCTCCTGAACTGCTCCAGAATGGCGTCGTTCGGCCGCGAAGTGAATACGAACGAGTGGCCCTTGCCGTGCAAGTCCATCGCGCCGCCGATGAAGAACGATGGGGTTCGTGTTCCGGATTCGGGCAGCAGGTCGAGGCCGTCCAGGAACCAGAGGATCGGTACATCATCAGGGATCTCTGTCGGGCGCTGCTCCGCAAGTACTTGCGCGAGAGTGTTGCAGTTGGGGCAGACGGCCTTCCAGTCGGACAGGTCAACGTAGATGGGGATGGGGCTCGCGCCGTCGTAAGGCTTTGATGCAAGGGCTCGCGCGTATTCCGCTGCTGCGGTCCGAAGGGCGACGGTTTTGCCAGCGCCGGGGCCGCCGACGATGAGGACCGGGGCCTTGAGGGTTAGGGCGTGTTGGATGGCCTCAAGCGTTGTCGGTCTTGTGGTCTCGGAGTCCTTCTCCTCTTTGGGGCCGCGCCACAGGCAGATGTCCGCCCCGACTGGGTATGGCGCGTATACGACTTCCGTGGCGATTGGTAGGCGCCGCCAGGTGGATTCCATGGTGGCGGAGAGGGCGAGGCAGTAGTCATGAATTGCAGCAGCCCCGCCGTCGCGTATTCTCTTTTCGTGTTTCGCCTTCATTTCCAGAAGGCGTTCCACCGGGAAATCCTTTTCTTGCTTGTCGATCTGGGTGTGGTGCGTGGGGCACAAGAAGATCAGATTTTCGTAGCCGTTGCGCTGGTCTTCCGACATCGAAGGATCGTAGCGTTTGGAGCCGAGGCTCTCGCCTGCGATGTGGGCAATTTCGCCAATTACCTCAGATTCCGAGATTTGTCCTTCGACGGTAAGTATCTTGCCGCAGCCGGGAAAGGCGCACCGGCCGCCGCTGCGGAGAGCGAGGAGTTTTATGACCCGGTCTGAAATCGCGGGGCGCCTTTTGGGTTTTGCCACGGGGAGATTATACGGCGGAGTTTGGTGTTGTGCAATGAGCGGCCATAGTAGACGATGCGTCTCGCTTCGTGTTTGTGGCAGAGAAGAACGCGCCGGGACGGACGCGTCTACTATAGACGATGCGTCTCGCTTCGTGTTTGTAGCAGAAAGAACGCGCCGGGACGGTCGCGTTTACTTTGGCCGCCGTAGTAGACGATGCGTCTCGCTTCGTGTTTGTGGCAGAAGGAACGCGCCGGGACGGTCGCGTTTACTATAGACGATGCGTTTCGCTTCGTGTTTGTAGCAGAAAGAACGCGCCGGGACGGACGCGTCTACTATAGACGATGCGTCTCGCTTCGTGTTTGTAGCAGAAAGAACGCGCCGGGACGGACGCGTTTACTTTGAGCGCGGATTATCGCGAATGTACCGGATAATCTTGTCGGCGTACATAGGGCTGCGGACGATGTGATCGAAGGACTCCTTCTGCCAGATTTCCCCGCACGTTCCAAGCATCAGGTTGATTCGATGTGCTGTGAAGGATTTCCATGAATGCAGTATATCCGACAGCGCGTGGTCTGCCAGAGGGGTCACCAGGACATGCACGTGATTGGGCATTACCACGAACTCCACCAGGTCGTATCGCTGGCCGTCGAAATGCCGTAGTGCGTCCTCCACTATGCTCTTGATCTCGGGGCGGCGGAGAATGCAGCTTCCGTGTCCCGCGTCCAGTCGATCCTGAAATCGCTGAGGAAACCGTGTAAAGTACTCGGAGCGGGTCCTTCCGTCATGAGGCTCAGGATGAGCGGCATGCCAATGCTCGCGCTCGTGTTGCCATTGGGCGAGCAGCGATTGCGGCATCGCATCGGCAAGGCGGAAGGTCACAAAATAACTCGCCTCTGTCTGCCGCCAGTGTGGCAGGTTCCCGGAGAGGTCCGAAACTGGTTGCGTGGGATCAAAATAGCTGATGTCCGGCAAAATGCCTCACCTTGCTAAGAGAAAACGAGCAGGAAGGAGAACCTTTTGTCAGAGAAGAACGCGCCGGGACGGACGCGTCTACTACAGACGGCTCCTTCACGCGAAAGATTATACGGCGGAGTTTGGTGTTGTGCAATGAGGGGCCGACGGAGACCCAGTCTTTAGTCCGTCGTCTGTCGTCTGTAGCTGATCCAGCAGCCGGAGAAAGAACGCGCCGGGACGGACGCGTTTACTATAGACGATGCGTCTCGCTTCGTGTTTGTGGCAGAAAGAACGCGCCGGGACGGACGCGGCGAGCATTGATGATTGCGGATTGATGATTGATGGATAAGAGGGCGGGGGAACCCCGCCCTCCTCACCCGGGGACGGGCGGATCACGGTGAACGCGACTACGTTGAGGCCAGCGCACAACAGCCCGGGCGACGCTGATTTGGTAGGGGTAATTCAAGAATTACCCGGTTTTATCCCGGCCCTTCAGGCCGTTGCCACGCAGGTGCGTGGCGCTCCCGGGGTAGCGGCCTTCCGTTAGCTATAGGTTTTCCCCGAACCCATATTGGTTTATCTTCTTGGGCCGCGCAAAACTCAAAGCACTTCTTCTCTGCGAACCTCTGCGAACCTCTGTGTCCTCTGTGGTAAAACCTTCTTCTCCTCGTCTTCTCCGGCTCTTTGCCTGGCCCGGCTTCAGCGGCCTGGCTTCGCCCTGCTCCGCGGATGGGCGTGCAGATAGACGTCGCGTAAACGCTCGGGGGACAGATGCGTGTAGATCTGCGTGGTGGCGATGCTGCTGTGACCCAGCAGTTCCTGGATGAGGCGGATGTCGGCGCCGTTGTTCAGAAGATGCGTGGCGAACGTGTGCCTGAGCGTGTGCGGAGTGGTCTTCGCGGATAACCCCGTCTCCATAATGTACTTCTCGATCACGCGCTGCAGGGAACGGGTGGTGAGCCTTGTACCCAGCTTGTTGATGAACAGCGGGCCGGACTTGCTGCCGACGACGTCGTCGCGCAACGGGAGGTATTTCCGGATGGCCTCGATGGCGTACTTGCCGAAGAACACCATTCGCTCCTTGGTGCCCTTGCCAACGACGCGCGCTGTTCCCTCCGAGAAGTTGAGCGACGAGACATCCAGCGAGACAAGCTCTGACGCGCGCAGACCCGTGGAATACAGGGTCTCCAGAATCGCACGGTCGCGCCGCGCGAACATATCGTCACCGTGGGGGGCCTTGAGGAGCATCTCGATTTCGTGCTCCTCGAGATAATGCGGGATCTTTCTGGGCAGCTTGGGGGTGCGGACAAGGGTCATCGGATTGGATGACACGTATCCACGGCGCAGAAGGAACTTGAACAGCGATTTCGCCGCCGAGATCTTGCGCGCCACGGATCTGAGGGCGTAGTCGCGGGGGCCCTGCCTGAGGAAAATCAGGTACTCGCGGAGGTTGTCCGCTGTGAGGCTCGCGACATCGCGACTCGCAAATCCGTTTTCTTCGGCCCAGTCGATGAGGCCGGCCAGGTCCGCTGCATAGGCGCGCAGAGTGTTCGGGGAGACATGCTTCTCGATGGCGAGATAGTCCGAAAACTCCTCGATTGCGCGCTCCAGCACCGGCACCGCGCGGCTACTCCTGCCCCTCTGCGGGCGCCGGGGTATTGCCCGGTTCGGCCTCGGCGGGAGCGCCTTCGGCTGCCTTGGCGGCATCATGAAGCTCTTTCATTTTCGCGCGCTGCTCGGGCGTCAAGGCCTTGGTCCCCTTGCACTTGGGGTACTTGGAACAACCGAAGAAAGGCCCCCTGCGCGAGATCCGGAGCTTAAGGGGCTCGCCGCATTCGGGACATTTCTCGTCCGGGAACGGATTCTCGATCGGCGGCCGCGCCTTCCCCGTCCCGGATGTACTCCGCGTGTACTTGCACTCGGGATAGCCCGAACAGGCAAGGAACGGACCCCTGCGTCCCCGGCGTTCGACCAGCGGCTTGCCGCATTCCGGGCAGGCGCCAGCGGTCTCCGTGGGCAGCGGCTTTTCCTCGCGCTTGATGTACTTGCAGCCGGGATAGCCGGAGCAGGCGACGAAGCGACCGAAACGGCTCATACGGATGATGAGTGGCGAATCGCATTCGGGGCATTTTTCGCCGGTCTCGAGCGGCTTGGCCTTCTCGGAGACCATCTCCTTGGACGCCTTCTCCAACGACTCCGCAAACGGCCCGTAGAACTCGCGAACGACGTCGAGCCAGTTGCGCTTTGCCTCTTCGATGTCGTCGAGGTGCTCTTCCATCGTCCGGGTGAAGGAGACATCCATTATCTTTGGGAAGTAATCTATAAGCTTCTGCGTGACAAGCTCGCCCAGTTCCGTGGGGATGAACTTCTTCTCCTCGATCTTGACGTACCGGCGCTCCTGGATTGTGGAGATAATCGCCGCGTAGGTTGAAGGCCGCCCGATGCCCTCCTTTTCGAGTGCTTTCACTAAGGAAGCCTCTGTGTACCGGGGAGGCGGCTGAGTGAACAACTGCTTGGCGGCCAAGTCATGCAATGTGAGGGGCAGTCCGGCCGTGAGGTGCGGAAGCAACGCGTCGTCGGACTTGTCGGAACCGGCGACCTTCAGGTAACCGTCGAACAGGAGCCGACGCCCGGTTGCGCGGAAGATGGCGTTGGCGGCCGCGATGTCAACGGTTATGCTCTCGTACCGCGCGGGCTTCATCTGCGAAGCGACGAACTGACTCCAGATTAGCCCGTAGAGCCGCTGCTGATCGCGCGACAGAAATCGGTTCACGTCTTCAGGTGTGCGAACCACGTCGGTGGGACGTATAGCCTCATGGGCTTCCTGGGCGCTCTTGCGGGATGAATAGACGTTGGGCTTCGGGGGGATGTACTCGGCGCCCCAGCGGCTTTCGATGTAGCTGCGCACCGATTCGATGCTGCCGGAGGAAACCCGGAATGAATCGGTACGCATATAGGTGATCAGACCAACGCTGCCTTCGCCGCCAAGCTCCACACCTTCGTAGAGCGACTGCGCGACGGACATCGTTTTGCGAGCGGAGAATCCCAGCCTGTTGGCAGCGGCCTGCTGAAGCAGTGCGGTGCTGAACGGAGGGCCGGGCTTGGAGAAGGTCGTGCGCGTCTCGACGGATTTGACCGCCCAGGACGACGCGGTAAGCGTCTCACGCAGGGCCTGGGCCTGAACACCATTGGTGACCTTGGCGTTCTCGCCGTCAAGCCGGAGCAACTCCGCCTCAAAGCGCTCGGAGGCCTTATCGCGAGGCGAAAGGGACGCGGTCAGCTTCCAGTATTCTTCGGGCACGAAGGCCCGGATTTCCTTTTCCCTGTCAACGATAAGCCGCACGGCTACCGACTGCACACGGCCAGCGCTGAGGCTTCGGGCGACTTTCTTCCAGAGCAGCGGGGATATCTTGTATCCCACGAGCCTGTCAAGTATTCTGCGAGCCTGTTGCGCGTTGACCCGGTCGGCGTCAATGTTTCCGGGATTAGCCACGGCGGCCAGAACGGCCGGAGTGGTGATCTCGTTGAAGGTGATGCGTCTGGCCTTCTCGTCGGACAGCTCCAGCGCCTCCTTGACGTGCCATGCAATGGCTTCGCCCTCGCGGTCAGGATCGGGCGCGAGCAGCACGAGACCTGCATCGTTGGCCGCTTTGCGCAACTCAGCAATGATTTTCTTGCGCGTTGCGATGATGGTGTACTTCATCCGGAAATCGTGCTCGACATCGATGCCGAGAGAACTCTCGGGCAGGTCGCGCACATGTCCCATCGTGGCCATCACGTTGTACTCGTGACCGAGAATCTTGGAGATGGTCCGAGTCTTGGCTGGCGACTCCACAATGATCAGGCTCTTCCCGTTGCGAACCGGGGACTGCTCAACTTTTGCTTTCGCTTTGCGGGGCATCAACACCTGCTTCCATACAAGCTGTTAGCCGTGATGTAGGCCGCCACCGAAGGCGGCACAAAGGCCGATAAACTCCCGCCGCACGCGGCGAGTTCCCTTACGTGGGAAGCGGAAATATCCAGTAACGGCGCCTCGATGACCGAAGCGGCCAGTTTCATCCTCTCTGCCTCACCGAACGGCAGATTCCTGATTACTTCGTCGGCGCAAAAGCCCGGTCTGCTGCAAATAACAAAATCCACTTCGCGCAGAAGGTCCGCGGGACGATGCCAGTTGGGAAGGTCCGCAAGCATATCCCCGCCGATAATGAAGCGAGCTTCTTCGGCCGGGTGCTCTTCGCGATACCTGCGCCAAGTGTCAATAGTATAGCACGGCCCGGTAGAATCCAGATTCATTGCGCTCAAAGCAAACCGCGGCTCTCCCTCAATGGCCAGTTGCAGCATAGCCAAGCGATGTACCGAAGGGGCGAACCGGCGGCCGGGCTTGTGCGGAGGAGCGCTTTCGGGCAGGAACACAACGCGGTCCAGGCCTGCCGAGTCAAGGGAGGCTCGCGCGATGGCCAGATGGCCGTTGTGTACGGGATCAAAGGATCCCCCGAAAAGACCGGTCTTCAAAGATGCTCCTCGAAAAGGGCGATATTCTAAGCTGTTTTGGCGAGCGCAAAAGGAATGCGTGCCAAGCGGCACTAATATGTAAGGTGAACGTGCCTGGTTCCGGCGTAGCGCCGGAGGTGCTCGATCTCGTGTTTCGGGGTACGTGTTGCCAACTCGTTGTAGCGGTGGGCGACGTGAGCCGGACGGTACTGCCCCATGATGTTCATCACGGCGTGAGGAGCGACATCTGACACCAGGTCGATGATCCTCATCCCGTCAGCGGTCATTCCCGGCATTGCCAGATGCCGCACAATGAGACCCTTCTTTGCCAATCGCGCGTCAAGGACCATACCGCCAACCTGGGCGTACATTACCTTGAGGCTCTCCGTTGCAGCCTGGGGGTAGTCCGGGGCATGCAGATACTCGGTTGCCCAGCGGGAGTCCAGTGTTTTGAAGTCGGGAAGGTAGACATCCACGATTCCATCCAGAAGCGCAATGACCTCAGGGGATTCGTAGCCACCACAGTTGTACACGATGGGCAGTGTCAATCCCTGGCTCCGCGCGGACAGCACGGCCTCGGCGATAGGCGCGGCAAAATGCGTCGGCGTGACTAAGTTCACGTTTTCGCATCCAATTGTCTGGAGCCGGAGCATCACGTCGGAAAGACGCTGCACCGAAACGTCGATGCCTTCCATTTCAATGCTGATGGAGGAATTCTGGCAAAAGACACACCGCAGACTGCAACTGGACATGAAAATGGTCCCGCTTCCGCCCTGCCCGACAAGCTCGGGCTCTTCGCCGAAATGCGGGCCAAACGAGGATATTCGCGGGTCGGACGCAACCCCGCAGAAGCCGCGTTCACCCGCGATTCGATTCACTCCGCATTTGCGCGGACACAGATGGCAGGGGGCCATCAGCGACCAGAGGGAGGCGAGGTTGCCGTCATTCACTTGCCCAATTCTATAACAATGATCGCGAATGTTCAATGCAACTTGCCCTGAACGGGCGACACGATACAATATCCGCGGAGCGTGAAATGGAACAAACAGGCACACCAGTACCACAGGAATCGAATCCGCCAGCACCGCAGGAATCAAAATCCCCGGCACCGAAGGAATCGAAATCCCCGGTAAAGAAGCTGACATCCCTGCCCTCGCGCTGGATGGAGCGTCTCCCCGACAGCGGGTTCTTTTCCCGTGCATCCGTTATCACGGTCATCCTGTCACTGCTCCTTCTCGGTGGCGTGGAAGCCAGTATCTATGCGACATGGGGATCGAAGTTTCTGCCATCCGCCTATCTCCCGACAGGTCCGGCGGTATACGTCCAGCTTGACCAGCCGTGGAACCGGGAAGCGCTGGGACACGTGTTCGACAGCGATTTCTTCGCGTGGCTTGCGCAGCGCGAGGATGGCAAAGGACTGCTGATGGACCTGCGGGCCGCGTATGTGGCCATGACCGGCTACCAGTTCCGCTCGACGACGGGGAAGGCAGCAAGAACGATCTTCGGGCTCGAACCTACTTTTGTTCTGGGGGCAAAAACGGGCATCGCGGTGTACGGGATCAAGAACGGAGATCCTGTCTTCGTCGCAGCCTTCCCGCGTGTTCTTGTTACGCGAGTCGCAGGCCTGACAAAACTGTTCAGTTTTCTTCCATCCGATTGGGTTGTCACGCGCGAACTCGCAGGCAACGCTTCGTCTCCGGTGTGGCTGCACACGATCACCACTCCGGCCGGGCGGAAGCTCTATGTCAGAGAGCGCGCGGATGCGGTTGTTATCGGCAACGACTACGACCGGGTGCTGGGTGAATTGCTGATTCCGCTTTGCGATGATGGCGAAATGCTCAACGCATTGCGAAAGGTCAGCGCGTCCCCGGTGAAAGCTATCTTCGCGCCAAAGGAATTCATGAAGTTGATCCTGGCATTTAACAAGGAAGGCGACGCGATAGGAACTGCCTGGAAGTACTTCGACAAGGTCTTCAACGGCTTCTTCTTCTCCGGGCTCGCATACAAATGGCTGGCACTTGGGGCGGATTTCGACCAAACGGAGGGGACAATCCGAAGTCTGGTCTCGGTCGCAGGCTCTCTCGACGAGGAGCGCACGGAGAAAGGCCGGGGAAATAACCTCGAAATAAAGGATTTCACGGCTGTCGGGATGCTGCCTGCGGATACATTCGTCGCCCTGTCGTGGGTAAAGGATGTGCCCCTGATGTGGCAGAGCATCCTGAAAGAGCAGACGCCGGAGGAACTTGAGAAAATAAAGGCCGACCCGGCCTCCCAGGTGTTTGAGGAGAAGTTCTTCCCGGCAATGTCCAAGGTTCACGCTCTCGCGCTCGTGCCCCAGAAACTCTCACCCGAAACCGCGAAGAAATTCCCGTTTCCGTCGCTGGTCCTGCTACTGGGACTGAAGGACGAGAAGACGTTCAGCACCATCGTGTACGACGAGGTCGACGCTTTCATGGAAGACCTTGAGAAGAAGCAGAAGAGCAGCGGCGAGCCCATGCCATTCTTCGCCCGCCGGAAGACCTACCAGAAAGTGGAGATCGAGTACTTCGAGATCCCGAACAATCCCGTAATGAACGCGATTCAGCCTGCCTTCGCATTCGTGGACAACTTCTGGGTCATCTCGTCCTCGGTCGAGGGAATCGAGAAGATCATCGACGCGCGAAAGGGAGTGAGTTCCCTGGCCTCATCACAGGTATGGTACAAGGCAGCCCGCGCGGTGGAATTGCCGATTTCAGGCTGGCTGTACGTTGATCCCGTCCAGACAGCGGCCGAGTTCAATACGAACGCGACGGTATGGAATGAGAACCTTCTGAAGATTCGGCCTGACGACATATTGATAACAGAGCTTCGCTATCGGCCGCGCGAGCAGGCGCTGTACAACAACGAGATACGAGCGGAGCAATTCAAGCGCAAAAAAGGCCTTGACTTGCTGAGTACCGCTCTCTATAATGCCCGGCCGTTTCTGGCGGTTTACCGCGAGTTCCGTTCTGATGTGGACTGGCGGTTTTCACTCTCGGTTCAATGACACCATGCCGTGGTGGCGGAATTGGCAGACGCGCTAGCTTGAGGGGCTAGTACCCGTTTAGGGTGTGTGGGTTCGAGTCCCACCCGCGGCACCAGCAACAGTAAGAACCCCCTGCGCAAGCGGGGGGTTTTCGTTTTCACCCCCGATATCCAGGGCACTCGGACGCCTCCAAGGTCCGTGCCGGTAGCATTGCGGGGGGATATTGTGAAATCCTTCACTTTTAATTTCCAGAAACATCTTTCCGCCTCCTATTTTGCCTGCCAGGACTTACCTTCGCCACAACATGGCCTTTTGAGCGGCCTTGCAGACGGACAGGCAGCGTTATTGATAATATCATCTCGTTCTACGGTTGCCTTCCAGCATTCTCCAACTCCCGGACGCATTATCCATAACTACTTGGTGCCGACAGTGTTAGCGAGCGCTCCGATTTCTTGTGAAAAATTACGCACAAAAACTTGACCAATCGGCACACCGGGGTAGACTTATCGTGAAATCCATCACGAATATCATGAAGACACCAGCAAACAGACTCAGCATTCCGCGACCGACCGTGAACCGGCTCCCAACCTACCGACGGGCGCTGGAGAATCTACTTGCCTCCGGGCGGGCAGTTGTCTCCTCGCATGAACTGGCGGCCGAGGTGGAAGTCACCCCCAGCCAGTTGCGCAAGGATTTATCCTGCTTCGGGACATTCGGCACGGCGGGGGTTGGCTACGACGTCCGCGACCTGGTGTCCAGACTCGATGAGATTCTCGGCATCTGCAAGAAGAGGCCGGTACTTCTTGTGGGAGTTGGCAACCTGGGGCTCGCGCTTCTCAACCGGAGACCCATTCAGCGCAGCGGCTTCGAGATCGTCGCTGCCTGCGACACGTCGCCAAGCAAGGTCGGCCGAGTGATAGCTGGCGTTCGGTGCTACTCTTTGGAGGAGACTCCTGCGGTTCTGGCCGCCATAAAGATTTCCATCGCCATGCTGGCGGTTCCGCCGGATACGGCACAGGAGACCGCCGATTTCCTGGTCAAGAACGGGATACGCGCGCTGGTCAACTTCTCACCATTGCGATTGCGCGTCGACAAGGGCGTGCTGCTCGAGCAAGTTGACTTCGGCTATACCCTTCAGAAAGTCGCCTATTACCTCGACGCAATGGAGGAGCAACAATGAACCCGACCACCGTTTCGAAGAAGCTTCCACGGGAGATGCTGATCCCTCTTCTCCAAGAGGCCCAGGAGCGCGATGGCTTCCTTTCCCGGGAGTCCATCACGGCGATTGCCGAAAAACTCAGCGTCCCAATGGCCAAGGTGTACGGCGTTGCGAGTTTCTACAACCAGTTTACCTTTGTAAAGCCGGGCAAGATCGTCGTGCGCGTCTGTCGCGGAACGGCCTGCCACGTGAAGGGCTCGGAGCGGATACTATCAGCCTTTCAGGCCGAGTTGAAACTCACCCCGGGCCAGACGACCAAGGACGGGCTGTTCACCCTTGAGGTAGTGGCTTGTCTTGGCGCCTGCGGGCTTGCGCCGGTCGTGATGATCGATGGCGAATTCCACGGCCGCATGACGAACAAGGATGTGCCGAGAATCATCGCCGAGTACCGCAAGCGCGAGAAGGGAGCTTCCAATGGATAGTCTGTTCAGTAATTGCTGCACCAAATGCTCTCACACCGCTGAGACGCCCTGCCCGAAATTCGTCGAATGTCGCACCGAAGGGCCGTTGTGCCACGAGAGCGACCATTGCAGGCAGGAACTTGACCGACTCCGCAAGGAAGCGCTATACGTCAACCGGCCGGAGCCCGTTTTCTTCGTCGGAGCCGGAACATGCGGGTTGGCCGCCGGAGCTGGCGCGCTTTTGAAATCGCTGAAGGCGGAACTCGCCAGGAAGACCTCCAAGGCCGAAATCGTCGAGGTCGGCTGCATAGGCTATTGCGCCCACGAGCCTCTCATCGATGTGCTCATTCCCGGCAGAAAGCGGGTACTCCTCGCTGACCTCAAGCCGGAAGACGTTCAATTCATAGTGGAGTCAGCCTACAGTGGCGACTTCACCAAGTTGACAGCCCTGGATAAGGTCGTTGGAGAACATCAGGACGGGACGGCGATATCGGACGTGCCCGAACTGAACGACAACCCGTTTTTCAGCCGCCAGTACCGGATCGTCCTCGAGAACTGCGGAATAATCAATCCGGCCTCAATGGCCGCTTATGTCGCCAAGGGCGGATATCGTGCCCTTGCCAAGGCGCTGAAGACCATGACCCGCGCGGAAGTCTGCGACGAAGTAAAGCGTTCCGGCCTGCGCGGACGCGGCGGAGCGGGATTCCCCACAGGTCAGAAGTGGGAAGTCGCGCTCAAGGCAGAAGGCCCGCGCAAGTACATCGTATGCAACGCGGACGAAGGCGACCCCGGCGCATTCATGGACCGGGCCGTTCTGGAAAGCGATCCGCACAGGGTTATCGAAGGCATGATAACCGGCGCATATGGAATCAACGCTAACGAAGGATACATCTACTGCCGCGCCGAGTATCCCCTGGCCATAGCAATGCTCAGGACCTCGATTGCGGATGCCGAGAAGGCCGGTCTGCTGGGCGATAACATTCTCGACAGCGGATTCAGCTTCCATCTGAAGATCAAGATGGGCGCAGGCGCCTTTGTCTGCGGAGAAGAAACAGCCCTGCTGGCGAGCATAGAGGGCCGCCGCGGAATGCCGCGTCCCCGCCCGCCCTTCCCCGCCCAGAGAGGCCTGTTCGGTTGCCCGACCGTCATTAATAACGTCGAGACCTTCGCCAACATACCGTGGATCGTGAGGAACGGCTCAGGCAAGTTCTCCGCCATGGGCACAAACCGAAGCAAGGGAACCAAAGTCTTCGCGCTGTCAGGCAAAGTGAGGCGCACCGGACTCGTCGAAGTTCCAATGGGCACCTCCATTCGGACGGTCATCTATGACATCGGCGGCGGTCCCCCTGAAGGTCACACGTTCAAGGCCGTCCAGATCGGCGGCCCTTCCGGCGGCTGCATCCCCGAGCAACACCTCGATACGCCCATTGACTACGAGGCCCTGAAGGAACTCGGAGCGATAATGGGCTCGGGCGGGCTCGTGACGATGGACGATGAGACCTGCATGGTCGATGTCGCGCGGTTCTTTATGACTTTCATCCAGCAGGAATCCTGTGGCAAGTGCATCCCCTGCCGCGAGGGCACGAAGAGGCTACTCGAGACATTGGAGAGAATCTGCCACGGCAAGAAGAGCGAGAAGGAAGCCGACGCGCTCATCCGCTTCCGCGGGGTAACGATGATGCAGCAACTGGCCGAGACCATACGCGACACAAGTCTCTGCGGACTCGGGCAGACAGCCGCGAATCCGGTGCTGTCAACCCTGAAGTACTTCCGCGACGAGTACGAGGCGCACATCTATATGCGCAAGTGCCCGGCAGGCTATTGCCGCGAACTCCGGACCTTCCAGATCGATGCAGCGAAGTGCAAGGGCTGCGGGATTTGCTCAACCAAGTGCCCTGAGAAGGCCATCGTCGGAGAGAAGAAGCATCCGTTCCACATCAAGCAGGAAAGCTGTGTATCGTGCGGCGTCTGTTTTGACAGTTGCCCCTTCGCAGCCATCGAGACCGTGTAGGAGGAACGATGAGAATAGAAATAAACGGCCGTACAGTTGAATGCAAGGAAGGCCAGACCATTCTTGAGGTCGCATGCGAGAATGGGATCACAATCCCGACTCTCTGCCACTTCCCCGGGCTACCCCCTTCGGGCGCATGCCGCGTTTGCATAGTCGAGGTCGAAGGGCGTCCGTCGCTTATCGCCTCCTGCGCATACCCCGTGACTGACGGAATGAAAGTCCGCACCAATACTTCCCGCGTGCGCAGTGCGCGCAAGACGATTGTCCAACTGCTTCTTGCCAATCACAAGCAGGAATGCGCCAGTTGCATCCGAAACGGCAACTGCGAATTGCAGGCGCTGGCCCGCGAGGTCGGCGTCCGCGATGTTCCGTTTGTCGGAGACCGGCGGAAAGCACACAAGGACATTTCGAGCCCCAGCATCGCGCGCGATCCCGAAAAGTGCATACTCTGCGGGCGCTGTGTAAGGGCCTGCGAGGAAATCCAGGGCGTGGGAGTCATCGACTTCACGAGGCGCGGCTTCCAGGCCTCGGTCTCGACAGCCTTTGACGACGGATTGAATGTCACCGAGTGCGTCAATTGCGGCCAGTGCATCAAGGCCTGCCCGACCGGCGCGCTTCACGAGAACGTGAGCATCGGCAAGGTCTGGGCCGCTCTGTCCGACCCGACGAAAATCGTTGTATTCCAGCACGCTCCCGCCATCTCGGTCAGCATCGGCGAAGAGTTCGGCATGTCCACCAAGGCGGATATGACCGGAGTTCTGACGGCCGCGCTGAAGGAAATGGGCGCCGAATACGTGTTCGACACCAGTTTCACGGCGGATCTGACCATAATGGAAGAGACCGGCGAACTGATTCAACGGGTGAAGGATGGCGGACCGTTCCCCATGTTCACCAGTTGCAGCCCCGGCTGGGTGAAGTTCATCGAGCACCGGTACCCTCAACTGCTGCCGAACGTCTCAACCTGCAAATCTCCCCAGCAGATGCTTGGCGCCCTCATCAAGACGTACTTCTCCACGAAGCTGAACGTCGATCCGTCAAAGGTCTTCAGCGTATCAATAATGCCCTGCACCGCGAAGAAATTCGAGGCCCAGCGTCCGGAACACGGGCGCGCAGGATACCAGGATATCGACGCCGTACTTACTACGCGTGAGGCAGCCGAGATGATCCGCGAGGCAGGCATCGACCTGAAGTCGATTCCCCCTGTCGAGTGCGACAATCCCTTCGGCGAAAGAACTGGCGCCGGCAAGATCTTCGGCGCAACCGGCGGAGTATCGGAGGCGGCACTGCGTACAGCGTACCACCTGCTTACCGGCACGGAGTTGGAGAAGCTCGAGATTTCCCAGATGCGCGGGCTCGACGGTGTAAAGACCTTCTCCTGCGAAGTGAACGGGATAAAATTGCGCACGGCAATCGTATCGGGCCTGGCGAACGTAGCGCGGCTGATCGATCGCGTGCAGGCTGGCGAAGAGAGCTTCCACCTTATCGAAGTAATGGCCTGTCCGGGAGGCTGCATAAATGGCGGCGGACAGCCCTACGCATCCGACGATGCATCGTTGCGTCGCAGAATGGAAGCCCTGTACAAAATCGACGCAAACGCCCCCAAGAGGGTCAGCCACGACAACGAATGGGTGAAGAGGCTGTACGAAGAGTTCCTTCTCCACCCCGGCAGCCATGTATCGCACGAACTGCTCCACACTCACTACCAGTCCCGCAAGGAAACGGTTGCGAGGTAAATGATGGCCATTGTCGAGACTATTCCAGAACGCTGTCGGCGGTGCTACACTTGCGTACGCGAGTGCCCGGCGAAGGCGATTCGAATTCTCGATGGCCAGGCGTCGGTAATCGCCGACCGCTGCATCGGATGCGGTCTGTGCTATCAGGTCTGCACCCAGAACGCGAAGAGAATTCAAAGCAGCATAAAGGAAGTCCGCGCTCTACTCGCGGGCACCGACCCGGTTACAGCCATCGTCGCCCCAAGCTTCGCAGCCGAGTTTGCGGAGTATGACACGGCTCATTTTGCCGCGGGCCTTCGGGCGCTCGGCTTTGCAATGGTTCAGGAAGTGGCCTTCGGAGCCGACCTTGTGAGCAGGGCCTATCGCGACCTGACCTCACGGGAAACGTCGGAAAAGACATATGTGGCCACCACATGCCCCGCTGTCTATCACTATGTTCAGCATTACCATCCTGAGCTTGTTCCCAACCTGGCGCCAATTGTCTCCCCGATGATCGCCACCGGCCGAATGATAAAGAAGCACTGGCCGAACACGAAGGTCGTCTTTTTCGGACCTTGCGTTGCGAAGAAGCTCGAAGCCCAGGAGGATGAGGTCAAGGGCGCAATAGACGAAGTACTGCTGTTTTCCGAGGTTCGCGAGCTATTCAACCAGTCTGACATCAACCCCGCGAACCTCGAACCTTCTTTCTTCGACGAGCCACTTGGATTTCTGGGCACGATCTTCCCGGTTCCAAGGGGCAGCCTCCGGGCTGCACGGCTTGACGACGACCCGATCACGTGTCGCATTGTCGAGATCCATGGTCACAATCAGCTCGGACCCACGCTTGACGAACTATCGGAAGGCACCCTGAACTGCAATCTTATAGAGATGCTGGCATGCGAGGGCTGCGTGATGGGGCCCGGCATGACATGCGACGCGGACGGGTTCAAGCGCAGGCTGCGGGTGGCCGAATTCGCGCAGGAGCGAATACACAAGAGCGATATGCGGCAGTGGCAGAAGAACCTCGACAAGTACGGCAACATAGACCTGACGAGGAGCTTCGTTCCCCTCGACTCACGGCTCCAGCCCCCAAGCGAATCACAGCTCAATGCAGTTCTCAAGAGGCTTGGGAAGAACAAACATGAAGACGAGTTGAATTGCGGAGCCTGCGGTTACCACACATGCAAAGAGCACGCTATCGCAGTACTGAACGGACTTGCGGAAAGCGAAATGTGCCTGCCTTACATGGTGGACGAGTTGGAGGCAACGCTGAGGAAACTGGAAGAGTCCCATCAGACGCTGCACGAAGTACAGGAACAGCTTGTTCACAGTGAGAAGCTGGCCAGTATGGGCCAGTTGGCAGCGGGCATCGCGCACGAGGTCAACAATCCGCTGGGGACAGTGCTCCTCTACTCCAATATCCTTCTCGAAGAACTGAACAGCGACGATCCGAAGCGGAAAGACGTTGAAATGGTCGCCCGCGAGGCCGATCGCTGCAAGAAGATCATCTCCAATCTTCTCGACTTCGCACGGCAGCGGAAAGTCATTGCCGAGGAAACCGATATCGAAGGGCTCATTGAAGAGACCATCGAGAGTGTCGGCATTCCGAACGAGGTGAAACTTGTCAGGCAATACGCCCCGATCGGACCGGTCGAGGTGGACCGGAGCCAGATCAAGCAGGTATTCACGAATCTGATCAAGAACGCGTACGAGGCAATGCCGGATGGCGGAACGCTCACAATTCGTTCCATCTCACTCGACGATGAGCGGATCAGGCTCGAGTTCCAGGATACCGGCACGGGTATCGACCCGGCCATCATAGGAAAAGTGTTCAGCCCGTTCTTCACGACGAAGCCGCTGGGAAAGGGGACCGGCCTCGGTCTGGCAGTTTCCTACGGCATCGTAAAGATGCACCGTGGGGACATCGGCGTGCTGAGTGAAGTCGGCCACGGCGCACAGTTTTATGTTGTGCTGCGCAGAAGACTCAATAACGTAACAACTCCCGTCGGAGGACAGCTATGGCAAAAATAATGCTCGTTGATGACGACACCGATTTTCTGGCAATCCAGCGCCGCGTTCTGGAGACCCAGGGACACACCGTGGTTACCGTGGACAGGGCTGACAAGGCCGTTGACCTTGCCACTGTCGAGAAGCCCGACCTCGTGGTAATGGACCTGATGATGGAAGACGAGGACGCCGGATTTTCGCTCTGCTACAAGATCAAGAAGGGCCTGGCAGGCAGACCTCTTCCGGTCATTATGATCACCGGAGTCGGCACGGAGCATGGCTTCACTTTCACAAACGAGGGAAGCGAACCGGGCGCCTGGATCAAGGCAGACCTCTTCCTGAACAAGCCCATTCGTCCCGAGGAACTTATTGGGGCGGTCAACAAGCTGCTGAAGAAGGAACAGGGACGCTGATGGATCCTATCCGAATCCTTGTCGTTGACGACG
>JBAZOJ010000012.1:0-31086 GCA_041648755.1 Candidatus Brocadiia bacterium | reverse complement strand
ACGGTTCCCGCCGCGACAGGGCTCCACTTCCCGATTGCCTCCGAAGCCAGGGCGCCGAGCAGGGCGCCAATCAGCGGCATCAGGAACTGAAACAGCCCGAAATGAAAAACAAGGCGAAACACGCGTCTGCGCGTCATTTCGCCAAGGTAGATCGCGACTGCCATGGCCACTGTGCCCGCGTCAATTGACAGGCCCAGGGCGATCATGATTACGAGGAGGACTTCAGACATGTGCGCAGACCTTTTCTGTTGACAGCATATGAATCACCATATAATCCCGTCCATTCCCCCTTTTCCGGCAAAGGAAGAGCTATGCCGTCCAGAAGAATGGATGCGATCGGTGGTTCTCCCACTCTGGCCATCACCGCAAAAGTCAACGAACTGAAGAAGCAGGGAATCGACGTCATCGGCTTCGGCGCCGGTGAACCAGATTTCCCGACTCCCGCACCCATCGTCGAGGCAGCCATAACCGCGCTGCGCGATGGGTTCACTCGCTACACCGCTTCAACCGGGATTCCCGAGTTGCGCAAGGCTATCGTCGCCAAGCTCGAACGGGACAACAAACTGAGCTATTGTCCGGAGCAGATTATCGTAACCTGTGGCGCGAAGCAAGCCATATACAACGCCGTTGTGGCCCTCTGCGACGAGGGTGACGAGGCCATTGTCCCCGTGCCATACTGGGTCTCTTACCCGGAGATGGTCAGGCTCGCGGGAGCAAAGCCTGTCTTCGTGAATACTACCGAGGAAAGCGGCTTCAAACTTACCCCCGCGCTGATCGAGAAGGCTGTTTCTCCCCGCACCAGATTGCTGTTCCTGAACTCTCCCAACAATCCCACGGGAACCGCACTTAATCGCGCGGAACTTGAGCAGATCGGCGACTTCTGCGCCGCCAAGGGCATCTTCATCATAAGTGACGAGATATACGAGAAACTGCTGTACGACGGCGAACATGTCTCCCCCGCCTCACTGAAGGCGAAGATCTTCGATGTCACAATAACCGTCAACGGCGTCTCGAAGGCCTACTGCATGACCGGCTGGAGAATGGGTTACTGTGCGGCGCCATTACCCATTGCCAAGGCCATTTCGAAAATTCAGGACCACACCACCTCCAACATCACCTCTTTCGTTCAGAAGGCCTGCCTGGCCGCTTTCACCCTCGACGAAAAAGTGATTTCGGATATGCGTGGCGAGTTCCACCGCAGGCGCGATCGCATGGTCGAGCTTCTCAATGGCCTTCCCGGTGTTACGTGCAGAAAGCCTGAAGGCGCCTTCTATGCCTTTGCTGGCATTGGCGGTGTCATCGGCAAGCAAGTCGGTGGGATAACGGTCAGGAACTCGATGGACTTTGCGTCATCCGCTCTTGAGGCTGCGCGAGTTGCTGTAGTGCCCGGTTCCGCATTCGGCGCCGAGAACTACGTCCGTCTGTCGTACGCAACCTCGATGGCAAATATCGAAAAAGGTCTGGCCCGACTCCAGGCTATACTATAGAATAAGGAAACCGCTCGTCGGATTTCCTGTCGAAAGCAAGTCATCCGCTTTGGTGGGTGACTTGCTTCGACACAATTATGCTGGAGGCTCAATGAAACACCGAATTTCAGCCTTGGTTCTTTGCTCCGCGCTTCTTCTTGTCACTTTCCTGACCTCTGTGCGCGCTGAAGATCCGCCCGCGCAGGCGCCTGAACTGCTGGCTAAGATTCCGGCTGAGGCCCTGCTGCTTGTTCAGTTCCAATACTCCGAGCTTCCCCGGTTGTCCTCAATGGTGCAGGCCCGGTTCATGAGAGAAATCATCGGAGCACAGTTGGCGCGCGTCGAAGACAGCAATTTCGCCGATTGCTTTGCCCGGATGATGAACATCCCGGGTGGTCGCGAAGCCGCGATTGCCTGGCTGATAGCAGGCAACGGGCTTAGTCCCGTCCTGTACATTCGAATACCCGGAGGCGCCGAGCCCGCCGTCGCGCAGGCCCTCCTGGGTACCGACGCGGCCGTGTCAACGGGCGAAATCAACGGCTTTCCGTCGCGGGAGATTGACCTTGGCGGCAGGCAGAAACTCGCCATTGTTACCGCAGGCGATTTTGCCCTGGCGGCTGGCGGCCCTGAGGGGCTCGTGGCTGCCACAACAATGTTCAATCCTGGTGCTGGTCTTGGTTTTGACTCAAACCCCGCAATCACTTACGTTGCTCCTCTCACTGGCGCCACAATCGCGTCGGGTGTGTTCGACATAGCAAAACTTGCCATGCTTGCGCCAAACTTCAAGTCGATTTTCGAAGGGCTCGGGATCAACGACCCCGCCGCTGTGTCTTTTTCGCTGGATCTGGTGAACGGTGTCTTCCATGAGAACGTCAGTGTTCACTCCCTTACCGAGCCTATCGGTCCCGCGGCCCTTCTTGCCGGGATGGGACCGATTCCCACGGAGGGCAGCCTTATCCCCGATACCGCCATTGCATCCGCGCGCGTCAATCTCGACTTCGCTGCGCTGGTCAGCGTGCTGTTGCAGGAGCTTCCCCGCTTGGGTGGCCAAGGCCAACGGATGTCCGAGAGCCTGTTCGCTCTGGCTGAGGCGTTCGGATACAGGGATGCTTCGGAGTTGTTCGGCCTGATTGGCCCGACCGCAGAACTGTTCTTTGACTATCCCGAAGGCACGGTTCTTCCGGATTTTGTGCTCATCGCATCCGCCGCGGACCCTGGAAAAGCCGCAGCGGCACTCGATTTCGCCGCCACGGAGAAATTCGGGCTCAAGGCCGAAAAAGTCGCGAAAGACTCTGCGGTCGTCTACTTTGTTCCTCAGAAGAACTTCCCCGCAGATTTCCCTTGGGGATTATGTTTCGGGATCATTGGCAACCGAGCCTTCCTCACCAGCAATTACTCCTCGATGGTTGCCTCCCTCGCGCGAGCCAAGACCAATCCATTGGTTGCAACTCCGGCCTATGCGGCCGCTTTCGCCGGGCTGACGCCCAAGCGTAGCGCCGAGGTGTTCGTCAAGAGAACCGCTATGATCGGCATCGGCAACATCATCAGGTTGGCCGTCAAGGGTGCCGAGAAAGCCCGGCTTCCCGCGGGCGCTGAACTGGAATCTCTCGGCGGCACCGCGATTGTCCTCGGTGGCGATGTGAACAAGATCATTCTGGAATCCCGGGGTTCCGCGACCCCTGCTTTGCTTATTACTGTTCTGGCAATGGCTGATCCGTACATTCGCATGGTCAGAAGGACCGGAGTTGAGGCGGGAGACCGCCGCGCCCTGGCCGCGTGGAATCAACTCGCCAGGTATTACCGTCTGAACAAGGCAATGCCCCAGAGACTCGGTGACCTCATGACGCTCCCCGAGTTCGACCCAAGGCCATTTCTTCCTAAGGGGGTCAGAGTGCCTCCCGGTGGTTTCACGGCAGAGCAGCTTGAAGCTGTGAGCATATTCATGTACTTTGCAGGGCTCGATCCCAAGAAGCATCCCAATTTCGTCGTACTCTCCACAAAGAAGGTGGAGCAGGGCAAGTTGGCGGGAGTTTCCCTGGCTGGCAAGTACTTCGAGGTGGAAGTTGACTCTGACTCTTTCAAGAAAGGCCTCGAGACAGTCAACAAGGAGCTTGGCACAAATTACCGGATAGAAGACGGGTTCCTCGTCGGCCCGTAAGGAGACTCGATGACCAAAGTCCGTTCACTTTTGCTTGCATTTCTGGCCGTGTTTGCGTTCGCTGCCGTGGGAGCTGAGGAAGCCGCTGTCGAAGACCGCCTCGCGCCTGTTGACTGCCTGCCCTCCGGGGCCTGCGCGGTCGTGAATGTCCCCTCGATCCTTGATCTCATCACCGGAGCGGCTACAACCGGCCTGGGCAGGGCAACGCAGGAGCCTACCGTCCGGGCGATGCTCGATTGGGTGCGCACCAAGATTGAAATGGCCGCCCGCGAAGCCCGGCGCGACCCTTGGGACGCAGTAGCGCGATTGCTGGGGATGTCCGCAGGCGGATTTTCGGTCGGCGCCTACTCCCTTGAACATGGCAAGCAAAGCGGCTTTGTGGCTGTTCTTGCCGTCAAAGGCAAACCGGATGATGTCTCGGCAGGATTTCGCCATGTGCTGGCGGACCTTGGGGTCCCGACCGCGAAACTGACCAATCTCTTCGGTGTTGAGATCAACGGTGGAGACGTATGGAGTTGGTTCGTCTATCGCGGCAATCTTGTCGCTGTCTGGGGCGGCATCGATGCTGCTCTGGTTCTAAAACCGGGGGCGAGGTTCACACAGTCCGAGCCTTGGAAGAACGTGACGAAGCCAAAGGAAGGCTGTCTGTCGCACTGCTTTATCGACGCGCAGCGTTTTATGGAAATGCACGACGTCAACGTGAAGAACCCTCCGCCACCCCCCGAATTTGGCTTTGATTCAATTGGTTGGGCGACGTTTGAGCTAAGAGTCGAGGACGGCTTCTTCCGCGAGCGCGGACTGATTCACTTTAACGCGCCGCCTTCCGGTTTCTTCGCTGCAATTTCGGCCCCCGCTCCATTTGAGTTGGCTTCCGAAGTGCCGGCCGATGCTGGTGGCTTTTTCCATGGCCGCATCGACTGGGCGAACCTGTTCAAGTCGATCATCGCCGCTGGCGAACTCAAAGGACCGTGGAGGCTTGGCGTCCTGCCGGAGGCCATTCTCGCGGCCGGAGCAGACAAGAAGGAAAGCCTGATCGCAAAGGTGAAGGCTGCGGCAAGCGATGAATTCACGATGTTCGCGCAGTTCTCGGCCAACGGGTTCATCCCCACATACGCGGGTTCAATAAAGTTGAAAGACGCAGTGGCCGCCGAATCCGTGCTGGACGAAATCCATACTTCCGCGCCCGACCTGTTCAGGATTTCCCGCTGGCGCGAGAACAATATCTACTGGACGTCGTTCGAGGACTATGGCCCGTTCGGTTTGGGTTTCTTTGTGAAAGACGGTTTCCTGCGGATCGGAAACGGCCCGATGGGTGCAAAGAACCTCCTCGCACGCAAAGCCGGGGGTCCGAATGTCAGCGAGCAGTCCGTCTATCGCCTGCTTTCCTCGAAGATTCCGGCATCGAATTCGTCTTCTGTGTTCATCAACATGAAGATTTGTGGCGAGAAAGTGCTTCCGTTGCTGTCCTTTATGCAGGATCTCGGTTTTGAAGACGGTCCCACGCTGCCCACCTGGCCCGAAGTCGAGCCCTACCTGACGGGATATTGCGCCGGCGAGAGGTTCGAGGGGAATGACCTTATTGCTGACGCGGTCGGCGATCTCCCCGCCATGAACGCGATCTGCATCGGGGCCTTCAACTACGTTGTGTACTTGAACGCAGCAGGTATGTTTCTTCCCGAGCCTCCGCCCGATGTTCCTCTGCCACTTCCCCGCGACCAGGAGGAACTCGACCGCGCGCAGGTTCAGCACTGCCTGGAGGGCATATTCGGCCTGCTGGACGGCTACGCAAAGAACAACAATGGCGCGTTCCCGCCCAACATGCAGACGGTCGCCACAGAGGCCGTGGTCGGACTCTTCAAGAGCCCGTCGCTTGACACCACGGTTGATCCTAAGGATGTTGACGGCACGAGCGACTTTTTCTACTTCCCCGGGCAGCGCAGGGATGGCAACATCCTTCCTCTTGTCTGCGAAAGAAAGAAGTACCTGCTGACTGAGACCTGGATGGTGATGTTCACCAACGGCTTCTGGCTCGAAGTCAACGAGGACACGCTCAAGAGCTATCTTGTAGATTACAACCGGTCCTTCAATGGCACGGTCAAGCTCGAAAACGGGGCGCTCGCCAGGTGAATGGCCGCGCCCGAGCGATTCCCGCTGGATTGCCAGTCGAGATAATCGGTGTCCGAACGACAGGGCGCGAGGAATTCGTAAATGTCACCGAGGCCGTTCAGGCCGGACTGACTGCTCTGGGTGCCCGAAACGGCCTGTGCTTTCTTCATTGCCCCCATACCACTGCCGGGCTGACTGTAAACGAGGGCTCTGACCCCGCGGTGGTCTCCGACCTGCTTCTCGCACTGCGCAAAATGGTCCCGGAGGGTGGATACGCCCACGCCGAAGGCAACTCGACCGCACATGTCAAAAGCTCGCTGATGGGCTGTTCCCTTGCGCTTGCCGTGGCCGACGGCCGTCTTGTACTCGGCACTTGGCAGGCCGTCTTCTTCTGCGAATTTGACGGGCCGCGCTCACGCCATCTGCGACTCAGCTTCCTTGCCTGCGGCGGTTAGCTGTTGCCCTATTGTGCGAGAATGCTATCATAGCGCCGATGCCCATTTCCCTTTTCGATTCCCACTGCCATGTGGATATGCCGGACTTCGACGCCGACCGCACGGAGGTTTTCGCGCGTGCTGCGCAAGCAGGCGTGGGGGGAATGGTCCTTGTCGCATCCTCTGCCGTCAATTTGAGCCGCGTGGTTGAGATCGCCAGGGGTCGGGCGGGAGTACGAATGGCTGCGGGAATTTCTCCCTTTGAGGCCCCTCTGTATTCCGACGTGCTGCCCGCCATCGAAGAGATGCTTGCCGAGAATCAACTTGCCGCAGTGGGCGAATGCGGTCTTGACTTCTACCACGACACGTTCCCGCCCGGTGTGCAGGCTGCGGCGTTCTCTGCGCAGATTGCCCTGGCGGCGAAATTCGGCCGTCCGCTGATAGTCCACTGCCGCGACGCGTGGGATGAGTCCCGCGCATTGATCGACGCCGCATCGGTTCGATACGGATCCGCTCTTCGTGGCGTGATTCACTGCTTCACCGGCAACGCCGATGATGCGCAGTTTTTTGCCCGCAGGGGATTCAGCATTTCGTTCGCCGGAAACCTGACGTACAAGAAAGCTGACGATATCCGCGCCGCATTGAGAGCTATCCCGATCGAGAACGTTCTCTTCGAGACCGATTCGCCCTATCTGGCTCCTTTCCCATTGCGCGGACGCCGCTGCGAACCCGCTTTTGTTCTCCATACAGTTGAGTTCGCGGCGAAATTCCTTGGCATCCCGCTCGACGACCTTGCCCGTATCACAACGGGCAACGCGGTTGCCCTTTTCGGGGAGGCGGAGCAATGAAGTGCCTTGTTACCGGCGCCTCCGGTTTTGTTGGGGGAGTCCTGGCCAACGCGCTTCTCGCCCGCGGCGATGAAGTTGTTGCGCTTGACAAGCGGCCCTACCCGGGCGACTCATCACCCGGAGGTCTGTGTGTTGTCCAGTCAGATGTAAATGACTTTCCGACCGTGCTGGCTGCCATGCGCGACTGCGCGGTCGTATTCCATATCGCGGCTGCCCGCAGCGTCCCGGGGAGTTTCTCCGATCCGATGGAGTACTTCCGCTCCAACTCGATGGGAACGGCTTCCGTCCTTGAAGCCGCGCGCCAAGCGGGTTGTCGACGCGTCGTAATAGCCTCTTCTTCCTCTGTATACGGCGATCCTGCACGGCTGCCAGTTCGAGAAGATTCCCCCCTGCTTCCCAAGTCACCCTATGCCTCCAGCAAGGTCTGCGCGGAGATGGCCTCCATTGCCTATGGGCGTGACTTCGGTTTGCCCGTCGTCAGGCTGAGATACTTCAATATCTACGGCCCGCGACCTGACCGCGAGGACGAGTATCTTGAGGTCGTTCCGCGGTTCCTGCTCGCGATGGGATCGGGGAAGTCCCCCGAGGTCTTTGGCGATGGTTCCGCCGGAAGAGACTTCATTCACGTTGAGGATATTGTGAGCGCAACGATTCTCGCGGCAGACGCTGCCGCCGCACCCGGTAACGCTTACAACATTGGGTCAGGCGCGAGCCTCTCGGTAAGCGAGGTCATCAGTTCGATCAACCGCCTGCTTGGGACCTCCATTGAGCCACGTTTCAAACCGGAGCGAGAGGGTGATGTTCACTCCACTCACGCGGACATCTCCGCCGCACGACGAGACCTTGGCTACGAGCCCCAACTTCCGTTTTCTGAAGGCCTGGCACGGACTGCTCGCGCTTACGGCCTGCTGTGCGCAGATGATGGAACACTCCGCTCCTTTCAACGTAATCACCCGTGAGGAATGATGTCCGTAAAGGAAACCTTCAACAAGACGTTCATAGAGAAGACTGACCGCCTGTGGCCGCAGTTCCTGCGCTATATCTGGGTGGGTGCGCTGACTACCCTGATCGACGTCGCCATTCTGAACACGCTGACATTCGGGTTCGGAGTCAACGAGCGAGTTTCGGCCGCCACTGGCTATATGACGGGCGTGTTCGTCAACTACTTCATCTGCATTTTCTGGATCTTCCCGTCGGATAAGTCGCGCCGAATTTTCGAGTTTGTTGCCTCGATGACTGCCGGTTTGGTGGGAATGTTCCTGAATGATTGTATAATAAAGGCAGGTACAGCTTGGTTACCGGAGTGGAGTTGGCTGGGCGGCCTGCTGACTTCGTTCGGACTGACCGGGGAGCTTTCCCGGCAAGCCTTCTTCCTGAATACCTCGAAGGCCGTTTCTACTATCGTCGTGCTGGCTTGGAATTTTCTTGCTCGGAAGTATCTGATATTCCGGAAAACGACCAAATAACGAGGCTCGTTCCGACAGTAAGGCGCGGTGACTGATGGCCGAAGAAAAACAGCAGACGAAACAACCGGATGTGCAACCCCCGGCTGAACCCGCAGGTTCGCTTCCCCCAGCCCCCGAGCAACCGCAGGTTGCCCCTGTCGTTGTCGAGGAGGATAAGCACCCGACTGTCGAGGACAACGCACGCCTCATTGCCGAGATTTCCCACGAAAACAGTGAATCCGCCTCCTTTATCGTCAGGTACCGCCATTTCATAATCAAGAACACCTTGAAAGGCCTTGCCCTCGGCTTCATCTGCTCATCCTACGTCTTCGGCCGGGAGTACTTCTACTGGGTGTATCAGATAGTCGCCATGCTCTTCCAGGGGTTGATTGACACCGATGAGTTCAAGACGTTCATCTCGTCTCCTCCGCCCCCGGTTACGATGTGGAACAATCTCAATGACACCTCTCTTCTTTTCATCGGGATCCTGATCATGATATCCTGCGTCGTGTTCGGCCTGTGGGACGGCTGGCGCGAGGATCGCCTTCGCGAATACGCTTTGAAGGATCGTCGCCGCGCAGAGAAGATCACCGTTATTTCCGAGAAGCTCGCCATGATCAATCGCAACCTTGAGCGGCTGACGGTGACCGATGACCTCACCGGCCTGTTCAATCGGCGCTACGCCCACCAGATGTTATCCTACGAACTCTCCCGAAGTCAGCGCTACGCGCTTCCGCTGTCAGTCGTCATCGTTGACATCGACCACTTCAAGGCCGTCAACGATACATACGGCCATCTCGAAGGTGATCGCGTGCTGCAGCAGGTTTCCCGACTTCTGGGCGACTCCCTGCGGCAGACCGATGTGATATGCCGTTACGGCGGCGAGGAATTCCTCCTCATTCTTCCGCAGGTCACCCCGGATCAGGCCAAACTGCCCTGCAAACGAATTCTCGCCGGCATAGCCCAGCACAATTTCAAGATCGGCAGCGAAAACGTGGCCATCACCGTCTCCCTCGGCCTCGCTGGAAACGACCAGCAGTTCGCTATCGACTACCTGGAGCTTATCCGGCATGCCGATATGGCCCTTTACAGCGCCAAGAAGTCTGGCCGGAACCGCCTGTGCGTCTTCTCCACTGAAAGCCAGCATGAGTTCATCGAGGTCTACAGCTTCCAGCCCGAAGCTCGCCTTGAAGAACTGACTGTCAAGATTCTCGATCTCCGCTCGACTATGCGCGAGAGTTCTATTTCCACAATTCAGTCCCTGATCAACGTGGTCGGCACCAAGAACACCAACCTGCTTGACCACATGCGTGAAGTGGCCTACCACGCGCGTTACATCGCTCGATCTGCCGGAATGTCGCATGAAGAGGTCGAGACCGTCTTCCGCGCTGCCCTCCTCCACGACATCGGCCAGCTTGGCATTCCGGATTCCGTGATCCTCAAGGCCGAGCCCCTCGAAAAACGTGAATGGCGCATTATCGAACAGCACACCGAGATGGGCGCGCGGATCCTGGCTCCACTCGGGTTCCTGCGCCAGGAAGTTGTCCTCATCAAGGCGCATCACGAGCGCTACGACGGCCTCGGTTATCCCGAGGGAACGAAGGGCGAGTCAATTCCCCTCGGCGCGGGGATTATCGCTATTGCCGACGCCTACTGCTTTATGATTTCCCGCCATCCGTATCGCGAGCCCTTTACCCCAGCCAAGGCAATTGAGGAAATTCGCAGCCTCAGCGGCAAGCAATTCCACCCCACCGCCGTTAAGGCATTCCTGGACTACATCGAGAACCCGAAGAAATTCCAGTAGATCGTTCTTTCGCGATGCCGGGGAACTTGGCCGGTCGCAAGCGGGTAACGAACCGGCATCGGTCTGCGGAAAAGCTGAGCGTGTCGAGGTGGCAAATGGGAATCCGGGTATCCAAACAGCATCTCTTGTGGCAGTTTCCCGCGGCCGTCCTTGTGGTGGCGGCAGCCGTGGTGATGATTTTGCTCTGGATGACCTCTCCCCCATCGGTGTATCGCCTCTGGTCAGGCACCGTCCACATCCGGACTCACGTACTTGTGCCTGAGGGCACCATCCTCAAAATCGAGCGCGGCGCCACTCTCGTTTTCGGGAGAAAAGGCGACCTCGAACTCAGGGGCGGTATCGAATGCGTCGGAGACCCGGCAAAGCCTGTGAACGTGGTCGCTGTCGCCGACAGTGCAGACCCGAACAGCAATCCGGGCAACGTACTCACCTTCGGTTCGCCTGCGCGGCTGGAGAATTGGCACTTCTCCGGTGGAACGAGGCGGGGTGCTTTCGTCTGCGCCTGCGCAGATATGGAGATTGCGGACTGCAGTTTCGCTGATGTCGCCACCGACTTCGCCTTTTGTGCCTACACCAGGCAGCAGGGGCGATTGGCAGAGCTGAAGTTCACCAACTCCGAGTTCAGCTTCTCTGAAGGGAGGAAGGGGGGAGCAGCCCTCTCTCTCTACTCCGGTGAGTTCCCTCTCGCAGTCGAGGTTACAGGCTGCCGGTTCGTGACAAAGAACAAGGGATCAGTGGTCTTCTGGGTCAAGAGTATGGACCATTCCTTCCACGAGCCTTGTCCTGGTTCCGTCCTCAAGTTTGTGGGCAACTCAGTCTCCGGGTACGAGGCTCTGGGCTACGCCATCTCGGAGAGTCAGGAGATCGTCGGCAATAAGATTGAAGCCATAGTCCGGGACGTGCGCGGAAGTATGGGGTTCCTGACCGGGGACAAGATCCGTTTCTCAAACAACGCCATCGCCATCGGATCGGGCTCGGGCGCTTCCACTCGCGATGCTGCAGCCTATACGCTAACCCTCGACGGAAAGGAAACGATTGTAGAGAACGACAGCATCCTGAACAAATCGGACCGCGAGGTCGAGATGCAACTCCATGCATCCCAAGTCAGATGGTGCCGACTCGAGTCTCTGTGCCTTGTTTTTCAGGGGAAGAACACTGTCGAGGACTGCATTATGGACAAAGTATCGAGAATGGACTGCGGACCGGTTCACTATGAGGATGAAATCAAGGTGCCGCTCCTGGCGGCGCAGACTTCGCTGTCCATCACCAGGTGCGCGATGTCAGGGAATGCACTGACCGTGCGGGTGCCAAATACTGCAATAAAGTCCTGCTCGCTTGGAGAACTGAAGAACCTTCGGTGTACCTGGCCCTATGAAGGCAACCAGGTGGCTTTCGATGGGTGTTTCCTCCCTGCGTTGCAGGCTGTCACCGACACGGGATGCCCCGCTTCGTTTTTCGGGTGCATTTCGGACGGAGGTCTCCAGCGGCCCGGACTGCGGACTGCGAGTCCAGAAGATGCCTTGGGGTTTCTCGAGATCGAGAGGAGAATAATGCTCCACTTCGAGATAGCCAGGAAAGAAGGGGAGCGGAGATGACGGAAATAACCGGAAAGCCCGTCCTCCCTGTTCCTTCGGACAGGAATCTGAACCCGCGAAGGCGCTCCTTCCCAAGCCGCGGTTTCGTTCTGGCTCTGGCGCTTATTGCCGTATTCTGTCTCACTGCATATTTCGGCTTTCAAGTCTATCAAGACAGTACCGCTGGGTTGATCCGGGCTCTCGACGGCAACTTCGAAGTGTCGGGTGCTGCGCGGGAGAAGCTCGCTGCAAGGGGAGCGTCGGTTGTCCCGGCACTCTTCGAGCGGATGGACGGGAGTCAGAGCCCGGGGAGCGTCTTCGCCGAGTCCACGATATCCTTTATCGGCAAACCGGCAGTGCCATTCCTTCTCGAAAAGCTCCGCTCACCTGAGCATTCCGTTGCAACGAGGGCCGCGTTGGTGCTCGGGCATCTGGGGGAGAGGGAGGCTGTACCCGAACTGGTGGCCTGCCTGGCCACCAATGACGAGGAACTCAGGATTCGTTGCATCAAGGCCCTTGGGACGGCCGGAGGAGACGCCGCGCTAAGCAGTCTTATTTCTTTGACGCAGGATCCCTCCACGTCTGTCCGTATCGCCGTTTCAAGCGCACTTGCGCAATTTCAGGACTCGAAAGCAGGCCAGGCTCTCGAGAGCATGCTCGACGATGCCGATTCCTCGGTTCGCGTAAATGCCTGTCAGGGGCTGAGCCTTTGTCTTTGCCCAAACGCCACTCCGGAGATCGCCCGGCTTGCCTCCGATGCATCTCCCGGCGTGAGAAAAATGCTTGCGGCCGGGCTGGGAGCCCAGAATGATGCGCAATCGGTCACGATCCTCGAGTCGCTGCTCCGCGATCCCACGGCAGACGTCCGCTCCGCTGCAATGATCAGCCTGTTCTGGAAGGACTTGCCAATATCGCTCAGATCTCTTGTCGAGGCCGCGCACGACCCTGACGAGTCCATTCGCATAATGGCGATTGGTGCTATTGCCGCGCAGGCCACACCAGATGCGCTCTCTTTGCTTGCGGAGCTTATGAAGGCCGACAGGGATGAAGTCGCCTGGGGCATCAGCCAGATGCCGTCGAATAAGATGGGGACCTTCCTGGGCCTCCTGGTGTCAGATGACCCCGCGGTTCGTGCCGACGCCTTCTATGTAATCTCTCGCGCGGAAGTGCCGTATCCGCTGTACGACCTCCCCGTCCCGGTCAGGGAAGTGATCGCGAAGTTCGGCGACACATGGAGCAATGGCCGTTTTCTCGACAGCAGAGGGGAGTACTGCCTCCAATCTCTGCTGACAGGTGATATGTCTGCTGAGGAAGTGGAGAGGGAACTCCGCGCGGAATTCGGCGGAAAAGCCCCAACAGGCCGCAAGGCGATTATCGAGTGGCTCGAAGACCTGCTGATCCAACGGCAGATGATCCTTCGCGGGGAAGGCAGGTAATCGGCCTTCGCCGGTTTCCTGCGGCGAGGTGAGCGGAATTGGCCGAGTCAAATGACATCCCCACCTGGGCACCCAGGTTAACGCAAAATGAGGTCCGTCGGCTCTATGGGATGGACGCGCGTGGCATCTATGACGAGGATTTGATCAACGACGTCGGCTTCGGCCTGATGGCCAGATGCGAGAGCTTCATCGCAGCCTGTGAGGCCTGTGCTGGCAGAGCCCGCTGCCCGAGTTGCCGAGCTATCATCCTTCATTCCTGCCGGAAAGAAGAGCCCCTGCATTGCGGCTGTGGCTGGCAGTTGACCTGGGGAGAGTACTTCGGGACCATTCAGCACGCGCAGCTCAGCGGCGCAGAACCGGTGCTCGACCAGTTCCGGGCTTTCATGGCAGCGTTTCCGGCCGCCCGCACTTCGCAGGAGAAGATGCTTGCCATTGACCAACTCATCCACGGCTTCCACGTGCTGATCAAGACAGGAAGCCCAACCCGCCCCGTGGCGGTCAACCTGATCGAAGGCCGCCTGTCCGAAGTCGTGGACTTCCTTGACCAGTTGGCTTACAGTGACCTGAGCACTCCGGGGATAAAGGGCACCTACTCCCGATGGAACGAGGGCATCGAGGTGAATCGAGGATGGTATCCTTATCGGAAGAAAAGTGACTCCTGTTCAGGGAAGCCACCCGAGGGCAAATGTTGATTAGCTTATCGCTCGGCTCTTCTCCCGTTCGAGTGTGGAGCAGGGGCCTCCGTAGGCTATGCGCCTTGTCCACCGTAGGCGCAGCGAAGGCGGAAGGAGGATGTGTTTCGTGGTAAAGAACTCTTGGCTGCTTCTTCTCTCCGCGTTTCCGCTTCGGAGATGCCCCTGAAATCTCGCTCCTTGCTCTCTCTCGCCCTTCTCTCCCTGCTTCTGTGGGGCTGCACGCCAAAGCCAGGGAAGCCCTTGAAGGTGATCCTCGGTGGAGAGACTACGCAGAGCATTTCCGGCGAGGTGTTCTTTGGCGATGATTCGATCAACTGGAATCTTAACGGCACAGCGCAATCCGGAGCCGAGGAGTTCGATTGTGCAACGCCCGGGGTGCAGATTCTCGAGCACGGGTGGACCGACGCAGTCCAGTGCCCGGGTATGCCGGGGGAGACCTGTCTGTTTACTGTTACGGTTCTGCCGCCGTGGGGAGAGAGTTGGAGTGGCGTTCACTATGTGCTTTTCCCGGGAGGAGATTCCCAATTCAGGTTGCTTGCGAACGGGCTCGTGCGGAGTCAAGGCCGTTTGTATGCCGCCGATGCCGCCTCTGTTGCGAACGGACGAATCTCGAAGCAGGATATCGCAGGAATTCGCTCGCTGGACCTCACGGTTGGCACCGAAGACGACGCCCGAACCGCGCTTGAAGCCTGCCGATCGGCCGAGTACATCATCTGTGGCAAGGCCAGACTTGGGGCGCTTTCCGCTGCGCAAGGGCTGGATCTGAAGTACGTGATGCTTGCCAGTTCGGCCGACAGTTCCCCTCCTCCAGGAGACCGCACCAGTCTTCAGATGGGATCGGGCATCGAGCAGATGACTTGGGGTGAATTCGCCGGTTCCGTCGCTGCCCTGAGCCCCACATGTGTGTCCGTGATGTGCCAGAGGGGAAGCGATGTCCGCTCGCTGGCAGCTTGGCTTAAGGAGCACGCAGTTGTCTCCCTGGAGGCGGATGCCCGAAGTTGTTCATCTGAAGAACTGGCACTCCTTCTCAGCGCGTTCCGCGGGGATAATCTGATCCTGCGTGTTCCGCTCACCTTCGACGACTTCCGGCCGCCGGCCGGCTTCAAGATGAGTGACGTCGAGGCTTTCCAAAGGCTCTGCGAATCGCGCATTGCTGCCGCGAGAACCGGCCCGCCTCTTCGGTCGGTAATTACACAAGACGCCTTCGTTGCCGAGACCTTTTCGGGCTCGAACACAATCATATTGGGCACTTCGTTCCTCGAAACAGTTCCCTCCACAGTGCGTTTCCTGTCAGTTGTCTCCCTGCCGGACAACATCTCAGAGCTGAAAGACCTCCGCGCCCTGTCAGTTGGGAATATGTCTTCATCGCAATGGCGTCGCCTTCCCTGTGGAGTCGAATGCCTGTCGGTCGGATACTTGAGTTCCGATACCCCGGATGCCACTGTGGATGCACCCAACCTGAGGGTATTGGCACTGGGAAGCGCTGTAAAGCACGCCGACGCACTTGTCCTCAATGCCCCGAAACTGGAAAGGGCATATCTGCAATGTCTGCACGAGAGCAACACGTCTCAGGAAAGCTATGCGCTGATAGACTCAATCGCCTCATCGAAGAAAGTTGAAATCTCGGTCTTTCTCAGCCCTGACGTGCGGACCATTGACGACGCAAAGCACCTTCTTCCTGCAAAGCGTGCCGTTACCTGGGGTTGCTCGGTGTGGAAATCCGATCCCGCCGGGATGCGAGCCCTTGGCTTCGAGGGGGCTGAGATGCGCTGGTCGGAAGCTCTGTATCCCGGTTTCCTTGATTTCACTCCATGGTATCCGCGCCACCCGCCCGAGATCTCCGACTGGATCCTTTTCCAGAAGATGATGCTGCAATTCGACCGCGTCACCGGCGAGAGACAGGTGTGGGAGACGGAAGAGGAATGAGGATTTCCCCCAATACCGGAGATCTACAGGAGACGCTCATGGGTTCCGATTTCCACTTTCGTCATCGGAGTTTCAAGTGAAATCTCGCTCCTTGCTCTCCCTCGCACTCGTCTCCCTGCTTCTGTGGGGCTGTACGCCAAAGCCACCGACCTCTGACCTGGTTTCTGATGCCAGGATGCCCATGGAACTGTATGCTTCTGACTTTGCCCTTAGTGAAGACGGGAGCCGGGTGGCAGTGATCGGCCAAAGCCGCCTTGTCATAGAACTCACATTCCCTGCTATGACGTATTCATCGTCATGGGAGCTTGTCGAAGTTCCCCTCGTCATCGCCCGATCAAAGGGCAGTTACCGCGCCTTCTCCTCAAAGGCGATCTACTCGCTTTCCAATGCCGGTGTGACGCGGAGTCCCGCTCCGGAGGTAACTGATCTTCTTCCCGAGGCGAAGACCTTCAGGCCTGAAGCAATTCCCTGGGTGGAACCGGTCTGCGCGGACGGCGAAACCGTCATCTGGTCGCTGCACCATGGTGGCCAGGGCACATCCAAGTTTCAGCAGAAGTTTGTGCGTACCGATCTTGCTGGGGAAAATCAGAAACCTGCTGCAACTGGACTTGATGTGCGTGCCCGGATCATGCTGTTTCGATTCCCCGGTCAGAGGGGTATGGTCGTGTGGTCACCCCAAAGCAGAACCGCGTTCGCCTTGTGGGGCGGGTCGTTGTATGCCTCCCCGCAAGCGGTGGGCTGGCCGCGGATCTGCACTCTCGAGGACGGAAAGTGCATCATTGAGGACGGCGACAGACTCGTGCTCTGGGACTTTGCTGCAGGCACCTTCACGGTCCTGAAGGAGAACCCGCTTATTGCAGAATACGGCCTGAAGCCGGGCATCGAAAATGGATGCGGCGTGTTCCAGGGCGGCTACTTCGTCGAGACGCAGAGCCTTTTCCGCGCGCGCCGCAGTGTTGCCCTTGGGCTCAGGGACTTCCCGGAGATGTTGTATAGTGCCAGCGATGCCCGGAACCTGTACTACATCCGGACGAATGAGAATGTGGTCGGAGAGTACTCGCTTTCCACGCGTCAGATCACGGAGCGTTCCGCACCCGGGAAACCTCTGTACTTCGATGGCAATCTGATTGCTTTCGCTGGGTCCAGGGGGGTGACTTTTGTCGGCACCACTGAAACCAGTACTGATTGGGAATGCAACGGCAGTTTCTTCGGACTGCCCGAAGCGGTTGTCTATGAGTTTTACCGTGGAGGGCGTCCACAGGTTGCTGTCCTTGACAAACGGACCGGCCAACAGTCCCACTTGGAGAATGCTAGGTACGCTGGCACAACGCGTGATGCCATTGTGATTCTCTCCTGGACAGGTGATGGCCGGATCTTCATGTTGGCGCGCCATGACCTGTCCAACGTAAAGACCCTCGTATGTCCGGAAATTGAGTCGCCGGGGCGCACCATTGGCTACTGCATCTGGGCGTGTATGGATGGTCTGCTCTTGGTGTACATACCTGAATTCGGTCCGGTGGACGAAAACAACGAGTTTCCCGTTGCCGAAGTGACTATCAATGGCGACGGAACGGCTGTCGCAGGCGAATGGGAGTGGCGAACATGCTTGGCATTCGGCGCCAATATGAACGTGTATCCCTTTGGACCTGACTGCCAACTGATTGCTGCCGCAGACTCCTATTCCGTTCCACCGATGCTTGACGAATTCACCCCTTTTTCACTGTCGCGAATTGGCCCTGCCAATCTCTTTCTTCAGATGGATGGCGCTTTGTACGCCCGTTGTGGCATGTCGCTATTGAAGCTGATCCCGATGGAGTAGGGAGACCGCGTCCCGGCGTTCCTGGCGTTCCTCATCCGAAACGCCTGGATCCTCCTAAGGCGGATCTCGCACGACCCGGCTTCGTTGAGCTTGGCGTGACGGTTAATGGCCCTTTCCACGCTCTTTGCGGCTTCTGTGGTTAGATGTCCTTCCGCTCTTCCTTCATCTTGCCTTTGGCTTACCTCCGGCATCCGGCCCCCCGCCCGGCGCAGCCCTCCGGAGGCGCGGCGCAGGAGGGTCTCCGGCCCGATCCTATTCATCAATCATCATTCATCATTCATCAATTCTTCAGATACCCCTCCACAAACCTCAGGTACAGGTTCCCCTTTTCGCCGCCGGCCAGCAGAAATGCGCCGTCCGGCGACAGCGCTATGCTCGAAATCTCCTCGGAAAACTCAAACGTTGCCGCGAGCCCCTCAGCGGGTCTGAGGACCGAAACGCTGCGCAGACTGTTCAGCGCCACCGTGCGCCCGTCGCCACTGACGATTCCGCGCCCGGGAGTTCCCTTCGCCGCACCAAGTTTCATGCCTTCGGACGAAAAAGCCGCAAACTCGCCCGTTTCCTGCGAGCCCACCAGGATCATGTGCTCTTTTCCTTCAACGTAGTTGATGAAGTCAGCGTGCGCAATTCCTGACTGGAAGCTCTTTATTGGGATTCTGCCTTTGGCCGGGTCATAGGGTATCCGGTCTTTGCTCCAGTTCGGCATCTTGCCTCGCCAGACATCGAAGTCAACGTTCCACACTCCAATGTTCCCGTTGCCATCACATGCGCAGAGCAGCTTGTCTTCGGAATCCACATCGAGTGCGGAAATGTCTCCTGGCAACGCGTCAGGGATGGTGAAGTACGGAGCGATGTTGTCGTGCTTGACGCCGGTATTGCTGTCGCTGTATTCGTGAAATCCGATCTCCCTTTTCCTGGGCATTACAAGCGAGTCACCGTGGGAAATCTTGATCTGCCTGGGCTTAAGCCCCGTAACATCGAACCTTGCGCAGTTTCGAGCCATCCAGAATTCGGTAACGACAATGCTGTCTTCCAGCACGAGCGCAGCCTCCACACCGCGGCTCGAAAAGACGACATCCAGCAGATTGTCCTCTTCAAGAAACGGAAACTCTCCGTTGTGGCAGGATCGGTAAATGACGTAACAGCCTGGGTTTGTCGCGGTCACGACTGTGCCTGACCATGGCCCGATGAATGTCTTTGTCGCCTTGCCCCAATTCTCCTTGACGTGCTCTGTTCTCCACTCGTCCCCAATCCCCATTCTGTAATAGCCCAGACCTGTCGCCCAGGTAAGCGAACTGCGGCCACCGCCGAACCCTACCCCCAGGACCTTTCCCCCCTCGGCCTTGAGGAACGGCAGACCTGCCTTGTGTGCAGCGTCATTCCAGCCGTCGGCCACGCCCGAGGCGGAGAACACCGATTCGAGGAGCGACCACGCCGAAGCCATGTCGAAGGGACTTCCATCAACAAGGGCTGTTGAGGCGTATGTCTTGGCGTAGCGCCTCGCCTTGCTCAGAACGGCTTGATCCTTCCCGGCTGTGTATTCCGCAAGCGCCTTCCTGACAGTTGTGGCAACGGCGGCGCAGTCGAGCGATCCCGCTTCTCCTGCGAGCTGAGTCAGCACGCCGACTTTCTCAAAAGCCGGTAGATAGGCCATCGCCAGTTTTTTGAATCCTGTGGCAAGGAGGAAACCATCTGGTAGGATCGCAGCATCCAATGAGTTGGCGATTGGTAACATCCCCTTGACTCCAGAGCCGTCGGCTGCGAGAACAAACGAGGGCGCACCTTCGCACAAAGCAACCAGCAGCTTTCCCTGCCGAACGAATCTGTACACTCGTTCGGCTTCCGCCAGGCGGAAACTTGATTTCTGTTCGGCTGTGGCCGCGTCGAAGAACACCACGCGGCAATCGTTGAAATCAGTGTTGTAGGTGGAGAGAGCAAACAGGCCGAACTCCGGTAACGCCTGTGTACACGACACATAGCCGAGTGGAGTCTTGAGTTTGGTGAGAGTTCCGTCCGATGAACGCCACAGGACGACATTTTCTTTCCCCCCGCACAGCAGAGCCCCGTCTTCGCCAACCAGAAAAAAGTCCTCGGCCGGTGGAGTATATGATGCCTCGGCAATCGTGCGGCCGGTCTCGCAATCGGCCAGAATGATCCCTCTTTCCTTGTAGAGCAGGATTCGGCTTCCAGATTCGGACACGGGCAGGAGACCGTAATCGCAGAAGGAAGGCTTTCGCCAGAGAATCTTTTGCTCTTTCATGTCGAAAGCACAAACGTTACTGCCCCATCTCTCGGAGACGAACAGGATACGTCGGTCAGGCGATATCTGACCTGCGCCAATCTCGTTCTCCGCTCCTCTCAACGTGCCGACCCATTTGCCAGTCTCGACATCGAGTATCTTCACCACTCGTCCGCCATCCATGACTATGCTTTTTCCATCGGCGGTGAAAAAGGCAAAGTTCACCGTCTCTGGCATCCTCGGGAGAGCCCTTGCTGTCTTCCGTCCTGCGATGTCCCAGATCTCGACACTGTACGAAAGGGTCAGTACAGCCAGCTTGCCATTCGGAGAACAGTCAACTCCGCGGATGTACCAGTCATGGTGTTCGGTGATTGCCAGCGAGGTCATCTTTCTTGCTGCTTCCGTCTGCTTCTCAATATCGAAGTCCGTTTCTGCTGCAGCAGAGACCGCGAGCTGGGCAGCCGCGCATTCCGCACGGTAGTCACCCCCCGCTCGCACACTTGTCATGGCAGCATTCGCTGTCTGTGCAGCGTCTGCCCAGTTCTTCTCCGAACCCGACGCTGCTGCCTTCTGGAACGCCTTGAGTGCCGATTCAAGCGTTGTTCCGACATCCTCCGCGCCAGCGACAAGCACCGACATCGTGCATATTACAGCAAATGCGAGCACCGATCGGGCATATGAGTTGGTTTTCATCTCATCCCCTTGTTATTTCAGCGCCGTGTTCCAGAACGACAACGTACCGTCCGAATGTCCCAGCACCACCGCATCTTGCGCAGGCAGTAATTCTGCCCGCGTGACGGGGACCTCCGGTGTGATTGCGCGCCGGATTTTGAAAGTCCTGTCAACAAGGCTCCAAGTGCCCACATTTACCGTGCCATCAGGAAACGCAATGACTTGCTGCCACGAAAGCTCCGGGCAGAGAATCCGCATGTCTTCGGGCAAAATGAGTTTGACTCGGATGGACTTGCCGTTTCCGGCAGGTACTGCGGCGAGGTTGCCGACCGTCAGAACTGGAGCGTCGGACGCGAAATCTCTTACTATCGCGGTTGGGATGAAGTCAAGAGTCAGCTTCCCTTTCGCGACGAGATTCTCTCTCTTCCAGTCGAATCCTATGACATCGCCGTTGTTGCACAAAGCAATCAGAGCATCGGTTTCCCCGGCGCCGCAGAAGGCGATATCCTTGATCGGCGATTCCGGGGGATACTTGTCGAGATACGCGACAATGTCCCTCTTTAGACTCCAAAGGTATAGTGTTCCGGATGCGCCAAGAACCACTAATCTCTCGAAGTCAGGAGAGATAAGCACCTTGCGGCCCTCGGGCTCGGGCAATTCCACTTTGGTGATGTACCTGCGGACGTTGAAGGTGTGGACAGAGCCGTCCTTTGCGATGAGTGCACCGATGGAGAAACAAGGTCGATCACTGAAATCCAACGGTTTGACCGGAAGGCGAAATGAGGCAAAACGCTCCATCTTCTCGACGTCAAATGTGGTGACGGTCCCATCCTCGAAGGCTACCGAAAAATACACGGAAGAGGGCCACGCCCACACGGCGGCAACAGTACTCGGCACTTTCTCCTGTATTTCAAGTCTTCCTGTCGCGGGGTTCAGGATGCCGATAGTGCCATCGCCGCAGACTGAGGAGATACACTGGGATTTCGTGTTCATACACAATTGCATTACCGGACCATTTCCGACCTTCGCAGTCATCTTTCGCCGTTGTTCGGATGCGACTGCTCTGACAAGTCCCTCCGACGGGCCGAATATTCCGGAGAACGAGAGCATAGCGTCACAGGCGAGTTGGGCCTCGTCGCTTCTTCCCTCCACGATCGCCCGCTTCAACCAGGAGATCAGACAAACCTGTATAGCAGCGGTGTCGGGCTTTTCCTTGCGGGATTCGGCAAGTGCCTCGTTGTGCAGCCGCCTGGGGCTGTATTTAGCGACCGGGTGCTTTGCGTAGTAGGCGGACAGCACCTTCTGATCCAGGGAATAACCCACCATGATTGCAGACAATGCACCTGTGTCATAGGAAATGTACAGAGACTGACCGTCAGGGCTGAAAGCGAGATTCTTTGCTGCCGCTCCCGGGATTTCCCGATACCCGTCGTTATCGGTGCCGCGGAAGAAGGTCCGTCCCTTGGCGATATATGCCGTCGCCTCGCCATCGGGAGTCGCTGTCGCGAAATCAAGTCCATCCTGCTTGAGCAGCTCTGCCGATTCTTCCATTCCGGGCGACCAGCGGAAAATTCCCTCGCGCGCCACAATTGTCAGGCTCTCTTTCTGCGTGTCCGCAGTGACGAAAACCGGGAATTTGTCCCAGACACATGACTTCTCCTCGAACGTGACAAGGTCAAATTGATAGATCGCCCCATCCCCGAACGCGACGAGCGACTTGCTGCCCGGAAACTCGTACAGCCTGAAAATGCACAGAGAACTCATGTGGCCAGAGCCTGTTGGCGGCCGGGCGACCTGTTCCCCGTTGACAACATCGAACACCCGCAAGCTGTAATAGGGATCCTTGTTCGAACCGAAGGTCACGAGCCGGTTGTCAGTGGAAAGGAAAAGGAGCGCCCGGGTGATATAGTCGTCGCTTGTCGCCTTCATCAGCAGCCTGCCTGAACGGGGCTCGAACACGATGTACTCGGTTTCCTTGGCGCCCGGAGAGGATGAAATTGCCACGCGAGTCCAATCCGGCGATACTTCGACGGCGCCCGCAGGCGCTGATGTCCCGAAAGTCCGTATGAGCTTTCCTGAAGGGATCTCGAACATCGGGACGTCCATGGCTTCGCAATCTATGATGACATTGGTTCCATCGGGTGAGAATAGTACGCGCCTGCAACGATCCCAGTTACCGTTGAGCTTACACAACGGAGCCAAATTCGTTGCCGACAGCACCTCAACTGCTCCCGTTGCATACGCGACTGCGAGCAGTCTGCCGTCGGAGGAAAACGAGAACGATTCGACGGGAGCGTTCAGCTTGGTGGAACTGTACCCGGGCTGCCCGGAAGCAAGAGCAAGGAAATCGGAAAGATCCTGTGGGCGGAGGGATAGGCTCAGTGCCTTTCTATAAAGCTCGGCCGCAGCCGGGCCGTCGGGGCTGTGAGCGCGATCGGCAGCGGCGGCTTTGCATGAAGAAATTGCCGTTTCCCATGCCTCGGCGGTGTCTGTGGTCAGTGCCTCGGTGAGCGCAGCCGCGGCCTTGCCCACTTGAGTGGAGGCTACCACCTCGCCAAAGGCTGCTGAAAGCCCCAAGGCAAGAAGCAATGTCGCAGCAACTGCCGTTCGCATGTTCGCCCCCTTACGCAACAGGTTACGTATACGTTCCCCGCAAGGGCTGATTTGTTCACTTAAAAACACCCCGTGCTTGTCTGCCACTGTCACGGCTTCCTTGGCAGATCAACGACGAGTTCAGTTTGAAGGATACTACATTTTCGCTATATCACGGCGGGCAGCCCATCCATGCTATCCCCATCTGCAAACAAAGAAGGCGCAGGATTCACCTGCGCCATAGTGGGAACCGGGGTGCAGGGGGGGTATCCGCCCTGCACCCATCGGGCATCAGCATTCAGCACTGCAGGAAGCCGTCACTTTTCTGCGGGCGATTCCCGGCAGGCGATCCAACTACTTCAGCGCTGCCTCCACAAACCTTAAGTACAGGTTTCCCGATTCGCTGCCTGCGAACAGGAATGCTCCGTCGGGCGACAGTGCTATGCTCGAAATCTCCTCGTCGAACCCGTAACTCGCGCGGATTCCCTCTGCAGGCCTTAGCACCGAGACTGTCTTATTGCCGCGCAGGGCAATGGTCCGGCGGTCGCCGCTGATTGTCGCACGCCCCGGATCTCCTTTCACTGACGCGAGCTTCTTGCCATCTTCCTTGAAAGCAGCGAACTCGCCGCTCGTCTGCGAGCCCAGCACGATCACCGGGTCCTTTCCCGAACTGAAGGTGATGAGATCGGCATTTGTTATCCCGGACTCGAACGTTTTCAGCGGGATCTTCCCCTTCGCGGGATCATAGGGCTTCCGGTCCTTTGCCCAGCTTGGCATCTTGCCCCGCCACAGGTCGAAGTCCACCCCCCAAATGCCGACGTTTCCCTGCCCATCGCAGGCGCAGAGGAACTTGTCGGACGAATCCACGTCGAGCGCCGTAACCGCGCCAGGCAATGCGTCGGGAATGGAGAAATACGCCGGAGTGTTGTCATGTCTGGCATCAGTGTTGCGATCGTTGTATTCATAGAACCCAATGGATCGACCATCGGGCATTGCGAAGGAGTTCTCATGGTTGAGCTTCACCTGGGAGCGGTGCAGGCCAGTAACGTCGAATTTCGCGCAGATCCTCACATCCCAGAACTCTGTCAGTACCATGCAGTCATCCATGATAAGGGCGGCTTCCACCCCCCTGTCAGAGAACGACACGTCCAGCAGTCTGCCCGTCTTGAGGAATGGAAACTCAGCGTTGTGGCAATCGCGGTAGATCACGTAACATCCGGGATCCTTGGCTGCGACAATGGCACCTGAGTGTGGGCCGATGAATACTTCCGGTACTTTGCTCCAGTCTTCAGGAACGGTCTCGGTGCGGCTCTCGTCGGTAATGCCCTTCCGGAAATACCCGCTTGCAGTCGCCCAAGTCAGTGACCTTCCCGCGTCGGCAAATCCGGTCCCCAATATTCTGCCCCCCTCTGCCTTGAATATCGGCGCTTCTCCTTTTGTCCGCATCTGAGCCGCCTCGTCGACCTTGCCCATGGCCGTGTAGACCTCAGCGAGCAACGCATACGCAGCGGTCGTCTCAAAGGGGCTCGCATTCGACAATGCAGTCGAGCTGTAAATCCTGGCGCAGGAAAGAGCTTTGCGGAGGACTTCCTCGTCTTTTGTTTTGGCATACTCTGCGAGGAGAAGCCTTATTCCGGTTGCAACGGCCACGCACCCGAAGGAATCTACAACTCCTGACAAGATGGTGAATTGGCCGGACTTCTCGAAAGAAGGAAGATAGAACATCCCGAACTTGTCAAGCCCGCCGACGACCAAAAAGCCGTCCGGGGTGAGAGCAGCATCGACGGCATACGTCAAGGGGATGACGCCCTTTGGCCCCGAGCCGTCTGCAGCGAGTATCACTGATGGGGCTTTTTCGCACAACGCGGCGACCAGGTCTCCGCAAAGGACGAGTCTCCTGACCCATTGGGCCCCGGCAACGAGGAAACTTGCCTTGGGCCTGCAGGTTCCGGAATCATAGAACGTCACACGGCAGTCCTTCATCCCTTTTTCGCTGGTCGAAACCGCGAACAGCTTTCCGCCTGGGATGGGAATTGCATCGGTAATGAACCCGTGCCTTCCCAAGTCCGTCAGGACGCCATCCGCAGCGCGCCAGACCGACGCGGTGGAGTCGTTCCTGGTTAATAATACCGTTGTCTCATCGAGGAAGTAACAGGTTGATAGCACGCCTGGAAATGAGACCTTGGAGATCTGCTTGCCCGTCATCCCGTCGGCAAGGACGACCTCGTCCTCTCCTCTCAGCAAGACTCGACCGCAGTCGGGTGTAACTGTCACCCTATGCCAGGACGACTGGGCAGCGTCGCCTCGCCAGAGCAGCTTTTGCTCCTTGAGGTCGAACATCCCTACTGTCCACCCGTATCTCTCTGAAACGCACAAGTATCTTTTGTCTTTCGAGAGCAGACCGGCGCTGATGTTCTCTTCGCAGCCACGCATTGTGTCGATCCACTTCCCGGTCTCGATATCCCATATCTGTATGACACGTCCTTCACCGACCATAAGGTGCTTTCCGTCTCCGGTGAAGTATGCGAAGCCAACTTCCTCCGGCATCCGGGCGAGCGAGAGGAGTGGCTTCCGCTTCGTTATGTCCCAGACTTCGACTCCATTCCTGGCGATGAATGCTGCCAAGCGACCATCCGGTGAGCAATCCACTCCTGTAATGTCCTTGTCTTTCAGAGATGTCACCACCAGTTCGTGCATCTCTTTTGCGGTGCTTTCCTGGGTCTCGACATCGGCATTTGCTTCGTCCGCTGCGGAAACCAGCAACTGCACCGCTGCGCACTCAGTGCGAAAATCCCCTTCAGCTTTGGCGGCATCAGCGGCGATTCTTGCGGCGACGCCCGCTGCGAGCCAGTCTTCAGTGACGTTTGAGGCAGCCGCCTTCCTGAAAGCATGCAGGGCTGCTTCAAGATTCGTTTCGCCAGGGACGCTCTGGAATGACAGAAAGAGTAACAGCGACGCCGCAAGGACAATTCTGGCTGTTTCTTTGTGCTTCACCTGATTTCCCCTCTCACCTGGAAGTCGCAGCCCAAAAAGAGATCGTTCCGTCAGCGTGGCCCAAGACAAGCGCGTTTGACTCCGGAAGCAACAGCGCCGACATAGGCGTAGCTTCGGTTGAGAACTGCCGGAGCGTGGCAGCTTCTCCGGTAACCGGATTCCAGCAAATGTACTTTACCGTTCCATCCTTGGAGCGAACAAGCTGCCGCATATTCCGGATCGGGCAAAGGGGATTCTCTCCTTTGGTGAGTTTCAGTGACGTGCGGATCGTTGTCCCGACGACGGAAGGAATGGATGCGGAGTCGTCGCTGGTCACGGCAGGTGAATCTTCCATATAGTTTTCATGGATCGCTGTCGGAGTGAAAGCCAGTGGAACGTGCCCTACCAGTGCCAGCCGGTCTTTCTCCCAATCAGGCACAATGACACTGCCGTCCGTGCAAAGGGCGATGGCGCAGGCGTTGTTCGAACTGTTGACGAATGCAATGTCCTCGACAGGGGATTCAGGCGCGAACTCGCCCAGCAGTTTCACCTTGTCATCCTGAAATCCCCAAAGCGCCACTTTGCCGGACTTGAAAAGCGTTATCAGCCGACCGGCCGCCGGCGTCAGGAGAGCCTTCTTCAACTCGGGCTCTGGGAGTCTGACATGCTCGATACATCGGGAAGAGTCGAAAATGAGCAGTTCCCCATCAACTCCGACGGCGGCACCACGGTAACCCAATGGTGCGACGGCCACTTGGACGGGCGCTGTCGGCAGTTTGTGCAGGCCTATTCGCTTGTGGACATCCGCGTTATATGTCGCGACTGTTCCATCCGAGCAAACGACGACGATAAAATTGCCGCCGCTGCGGTCAGAGGCAAACAAAGCTGGGCTGGGGAGTTTTTCCCTGAAAGTCTCCTTGCCTGTGGACAGGTCGATGGACGAAATCGTGTTGTCGGCGCAAACCGCCGTAAGGCTGTGCGACTTCCCGCTGTAGAACAGGTCTCTGACGAAGCCGCCCCCGATCTTCAGGGCGTGCGTCCTCCTGACCCCGACAGCTGCGGCTCTTACAGAAGACTCGTCAGGGCCAAAGGTGCTACTGCAGGCTTGAACAACATCGGCGGCAAGCAGCATTTCGAGGTAGTTTCCGTCGTCGGCTGCACGTTTTAGCCAGCAGAGCATGGTCTGTTGCACGTCGGGAGTCAGATTCCCGTTTCCTTCCAGGCTGGTAATAACCTCGGAGTGCAATTCCCCGACTGTCTTTCTCAGGGCTGGATGGCGATCCAGGTACTGAGAGACTACCTTAGAATCGGGCGACCAGCCGACCGGTACCCGGGAGATCCTCTTGTCCTCGTCAATTATGTAGAGCGTCTTTCCGCTCGGGGATAGCACAATATCGGAAACCGGCGCTTCCGGAGACCGCGCTTCGCGGAATCCTGTGATGTCTCCGGGGCCACGAAAGAATGCCCTTCCTTTCCTGACTATGGCAATCGTGGTTGCATCGCCGGTTGCGATCGCGAAGTCGTACTTCTCGCTTTCGAGAGTTGCCTTGGGCTTCTTCATTCCGGGTTTCCAGATGAAGATCCCTTCACGCGCTGTGAACGCTATCTGTTCCTTGCCTTGGTCTGCCGTAACGTAGTCGGGGATTTTCCCCAGGCACGTTTCCCTGACTGCGAAAGTGGACAGGTCGAGGCCGAAGATCATCCCGTCACCGAAAGCGGCAATTGACTTGCTGACCGGGAACTCGTACAGCCTGAATATGTACTTGCAGCTCTGATATCCGGTTCCGCCAATCGGCCGCGCGATTTCCCTGCCATCCGCGATGCTGAACACCCTTACGTCGTAATAGACTTTCTCATCGCTGCCAAAGGTGACGAGATTGTCAGATGATGCAGGCAGCAGCAGCGCCCGGTTGATGTAGTCATCGCTTGTGGCCCTCATCAACAACCTGCCCGACTCCGTCTCGTAGACCAGATACTCCGTCTTTCCCGGGGAGGAAGATATCGCTATCTTCTTCCAGTCAACAGACATGGCCACAGCGTTGGCTTGCGCTCCAGCCGGAAACGTGCGGATAAGCTCGCCCGAGCGAAGATCAAACATAGGGACCTCAACAGCAGCACAATCGAGAACGGCCCTCGTTCCGTCAGGCGAGAAAAGCACGTTCCTGCAGATATCCCAATTGCCGTTCAGTGTCCACAGTCGCTGCATTTTCGCGGTGGCGATTATGTCCACTTCTCCTGTAGGGTAGATGACGGCCAGCCTGCTGTTGTCGGATGAAATTGAGCAGGACTCCATCCAGCACTTCAACTGGCAAGACGAGCCCCCTGTTGCCATGGAAACTGAGTTGATGAACTCCCCCAAATCGCGAGGCCGAAGCGAATAACCGAGGGATTGGCATAGGAGCTGCGCAGCTTCCTGGCGTTCCGTCGAGTCAGTGATGTCAGCAACAGCCTGCCTGCACAGCCTGATAGCATCATCCCAGGCTTCGGGAGTGTCAGAGGTCAGCGCGTTGGTCAGAGCCTGCTGAGCGCTGGACAGCATCCGGGGTCCCTGAGTTTCGGCATAGCAGGCTGCCAGTTCGAGCGACAGGAATAAAGCGAGCAAGAGAGTTCTACGCATACGGTCCCCCTGCGATGCATTTGCTCGGATTATCCCGCATGCCCCTTGTTTGTTCGAATAAAAACAAAGAAGGCGCAGGATTCACCTGCGCCTTCGTCATAGCTGGTCAGCGGTGGAACTACTTGCCCGCGGCCTTTTCCTGGGCCTGTTTGCGGCGGATCCTGTCCAGTTTCTCGATCTCTTTGTTCTCAGGGTCGCGGCGTTGTGCCTTCTGAAGCGGGACTTTCGCTTCCTCGGGCTTGCCCTGCTTCATTAGAACCTTCGCTTCGAGGATGAACGTGAACGAATAGGGCTCGTTCTCCTTCATAATGACCACGTACGAATCGGCTTGAGCATCCGTCACGATCTGTGTTTCCTGGTCCCAGTAGATGTTCAGCAATTGCTCGTAGCATCTGTAAAAGCCCTTGTCTTTCTCTGACAGGCTGACAAAAATCCCTGATGCCTTGGCCAGCTCTCCGGCCTTATAGGCCAGCAAGCCGCGCATATACAGGCACATCTCCGCATTGATGGGATCCTTGTCCAGTTCGGCGATGTCCTTCTCGGCTTCATCCCCGCTGCCCATGCGGATCAGAGTCATCGCGCGAAGACGCCTGAAATTGGTGAAGCTCGGGTACTTCGTGATGCCCTCTTCCATGGAATCGAGGGCCTTGGTGTTGTTGTTGTTAATGAAGTACCTTTCGGCCTTCAAATACAGGCGCCACGGGGATTCTTCGCTGTACGCCTTCGCCCACTCGCGCAATTTGTCCTGGAATACCTCGGGCTTCTTCTCGATTCGCTTCTGGAATGCAACCGCGGGCTCGTCGTAGTTGTTCAAATCAGAGAAGAACAGGTCGAGGTTCTTGCCGTACTTCTTCGAATTGACGTAAAGGTAATGGAAGAACGCACCGGCCATGAGGACCTCGGTGTCATACTCCTCCTTTGTGGTCTTCCCCGGTTCGACTTTGAAACTGAACAAGGAGTCAACGGAAAAGGGCTTGTCCTCAAGGTACTTCTGCAGGTCATCCATCGCATCCACTCCCAGGCCGACCATGTCAACCTGGCCGTTTTCCACGCGTGTGGATGAGAAGATGTTGAACCAGCCCAGTTCCAGCCAGTACTGCGGTGTCTTGAACATATTGGGGTATTTGCGCAGCAGGAAGATGTAAGCGACGCGCGGCGCTATGTTGGTGAATGTATCGCGACCGGAGTACGGCGCTGATACGTCCTTGTAGTTCACGTCGAAGAACGCGAGTTGCTTCTTCAGATTCGCCTGTTGTCCGTGTCGGGAATCCCAATGCTCCTCGTAGTCGCGTGTAGAACTGAAGACACGAACCATGATCCTGTCCTTCGGCGGCTTTTCGAACCCGAAGGTCTTCACAAGGAATTCATAGAACGTGTCAAGATCGCTGCCGAGCTCGCCCGCGAACTTGGCGCCTGCATCGGTGTGGATATCGAAGAAGGTCTTCGAGCGGTAGTCCTCGAACTTCCCGGTCTCCTGGCTGCGAATTCTCCGAACGAAGTCGCGGAAATACTTGAACCGCTTCCCGTCCCAGTCGACAACCGAGACCTTGTCACTGGCGATTTCCACGTCGCCGATTACGCCGCCGCCGTCTATCCTCTCAAGGTAGTCGGCCATGGCAATGGCGGTGCTGGAAATAACCAGCATCAGGGCAAGAACGGCCATCTTCGAGTATCGCATGGCAACCTCCACGTAACAATCACTATTGTAGCAGTTCGCGCGAACCGGTCAAACTCGGAAGCCATCCCTTGTTGGAGCGGCAAAAAGTCTTACTATCCTTCCGGGAACATGCGGTGAAACAACTCCTTGTCACTCCACCGGATTTCGGAAACATGACGGCCTTTGTCATGAGTGCCTCCGCATGTGCAAAAGCCGGTGGGCGCGTCCTGTTTCTCACTCCCGGTTCGGTCTTCCGTGCGGAAGTTGAACGCCTGCTCATTGCTGACTCGCAGGGAGCCTGTGGCGTAGACTGCACCACGCTTGCCGGATTCGCTCAGTCGGTCTCGTGGCGCGAAACGGCCCCGCAGTCTGTTCTTCTTGCCCTTGTTCAGGAATCCGTTGCTGGCAGGCGCGAGGAATTCGAGAGCATCCTCGGAATCCGGCTGACGGGCAGGGCAATTTCGTCTCTCCTGCGCTTGTTTGACGTACTCAGGTCGTCTTTGTTCGAACCCGATATGGCTTTCGACTCGCTTATCAAGGCCGGAGCCCCGGATAGAGCCGCCCGGATGCTTTCCGACTGCTACGCTGACTATGTGCGCATGCTTGATTTTCGCGGCATCCTCGA
>JBAZOJ010000011.1:0-31324 GCA_041648755.1 Candidatus Brocadiia bacterium | reverse complement strand
CGGCCCCGCCAGCCCTGTCAAGGCGGCGGCCGTGGCGCGCAGAATCCTGGCCAACGGGATGATCGAGCGCATAGTCGTGGGCGGCATCGAACGCTGGGAAGAACACGCCCCCGCATCACACCGCCACGAGCTTGTCACCGTGCCGATTCTGACGGCGTCGAAGAGCGAACTGATGGCCATCAGCAAGAAGGGAATGCTCTCGCTCAACCCCGATGAAATGGCGGCGATCCAGGCACACTTCAAGGGGCTCGGGCGCAACCCCACCGATGTGGAACTCGAATCGCTTGCCCAGACGTGGAGCGAACACTGCGTCCACAAGACGCTGAAGGGCGTCATTAACTTCAACGGTCGAATCATCGACAACCTGCTGGCCTCGACCATCGCACGGGCAACGCGCGAGCTCGACAAGCCGTGGTGCGTGTCGGTATTCCGCGACAATGCGGGCGTGATCGAGTTCGACGAGGACTTCGATGTAACCTTCAAGGTGGAGACGCACAACCACCCCTCCGCGCTGGAGCCCTACGGCGGCGCGGGCACAGGGATAGGCGGCGTAATCAGGGATACCCTCGGCACGGGGCTCGGGGCAAAGCCGATATTGAACACGGACGTTTTCTGCTTCGGCGACCCGCAGATGCCGGACAAGGACGTGCCTTCGGGCGCACAGCACCCGCGCAGGATAATGGACGGCGTAGTGGCCGGAGTGCGTGACTACGGAAACCGGATGGGCATCCCGACGGCCAACGGTGCAGTGTATTTCGACGAGCGGTACACCGGCAACCCGCTGGTGTATTGCGGCAGCGTGGGCATCATCCCGAAAGGGCACGCGCACAAGGAAGTGAAGCCGGGCGACCTCGTGGTGCTGCTGGGCGGCAGGACGGGGCGGGACGGAATCCACGGCGCAACGTTCTCGTCCATCGAGCTCACGCACGAGAGCGAAGAGCTTTCGAGCGGCGCGGTTCAGATTGGCAACGCCATCGAGGAAAAGAAGCTGGCCGACGCGATACTGACCGCACGTGACCGGGGACTGTTCCGGGCGATAACCGACTGCGGCGCGGGCGGGCTTTCGAGCGCGGTCGGCGAGATGGGCGAACATACGGGCGTCAGAGTCAACCTGGACGTGGTTCCGCTAAAGTACGAGGGATTATCGTACACGGAAATCTGGATATCCGAGGCGCAGGAGCGGATGACGCTGGCCGTGCCGCCGGAGAATCGTGCGGCGCTTGAGAGCATCTGCGCATCCGAGCGCGTCGAGATGACCGTCATAGGAGAATTCACCAACACCGCCCGCCTGGAGCTTTTCTTCCGGGGCGAGCGCGTGTGCGATATGGATATGGCCTTCCTGCACGGCGGGCTGCCCCGGTTGCACAGGACCGCGACCCACGTACCCGTCAAGCGCCCCGAGCCTCCCGTCGGGCGGTTCAACGCAGGCGACGCACTACTGAAGATTCTGGCCTCACCGAACGTGGCATCCAAAGAATGGATTATCCGCCAGTACGACCACGAGGTCCAGGGCACAAGCGTGCTGAAGCCGCTGGTCGGCGTGACAGGCGACGGCCCGGGAGACGCGGCGGCTATCGCGCCGGTGTACGGATCCCGAAAGGGGCTCGTGGTAGCATGCGGGATGAACCCGCGCTACGGCGACTTGGACGCTTATCGTATGGCGGCATGCGGGATAGACGAGGCGCTCAGGCAGGTTATCGCGGTGGGTGGCGACATTGACCAGGCGGCGCTGCTGGACAATTACGCCTGGGGCGACACGCGGCTGCCGGAGCAACTCGGCACGCTGGTGATGGCCTCGAAGGCATGCTACGACTACTCGATTCTGTTCGGCACACCGTTCATCTCGGGCAAGGACAGCCTTCACAATACCTTCGACACCGGACATGGGGTAATCCACATTCCGCCCACGTTGCTCATCAGTTCCATAGCCATCCTCGACGACATCGCCAGGACAAGGACGATGGACCTGAAGCGGGCGGGCAACGCCCTGTACATTGTTGGGTTGACGAAGCGCGAGATGGGTGGCTCGCACCTGCACTCGGTACTTGGACTCCCTACGGGTGGACGGGTGCCGGAAGTGGACAAGGACACCGCGCCCAAGCTGTTCCGGGCAATGGGCCGCGCGAACCGCGAAGGAATTTTCGCATCCATCCACGACCTGAGCGAAGGCGGGTTGGCCGTGGCGGCTGCAGAGATGGCGTTCGCCGGGATGCTCGGGGCCGAAATCGCCTTGGACAAAGTCCCTGCGACAGGCAGGCATACGACGGCGACGCTGCTGTTCTCGGAGTCGGCCACACGATGGCTGGTCGAAGTCACACCGGATAACGAGCCCAAGGTGCGGCGGCTGTTGAAAGGGTTGCCGTTCGCGCGCATCGGAGAGGTCATTTCCGAGCCCCGTCTGGACATTGCACGAAGCGGCCGGGAAGCTCTTTCCTGCGGGCTTTTCGAACTGAAGAGCGCGTGGCAGAAGATGACGCGCAATTTCGGCTGTAACCCCAAGTGAATTTTGTCGTTAAGGGATTAGGCTGATGGATGACAATGAACTGTTGAAGATGACGGCAGCAGGAGACGAAGCCGCCTTCGAGACACTCGTAGTCAAGTATCAGGCCCGAGTGATCCGGTTCTGTTATCGCTATGTACGCGACATGCAACTGGCTGAAGACATAGCACAAGAGGTCTTTTTAAGAATATTCCGGTACGCTCCGCAGTTCGAGCCTCGGGCAAGTTTCGCCGCATTTCTGTTTCGAGTAGCGACGAACCTGTGCCTGGACACGCTGAAGATCAGGAAGCGGGCGAGCAGGCGAATGCCGCTTGTTTCATTCAGCTCAGTCAAGGACGCGGACGGTGAATCGGGTTCCATGGAGGACCTGATCCCATCGTCAGCGGGAAGACCCGAGGAAATCTCGATGAGAGCGGAAGAGCTCGAAGAGCTTTCGGTTGCGCTGGACGAGCTTCCAGAACACCACAAGCGGGCTTTGATGCTCTTCGAACTTGAGAGACTGTCATACCGGGATGTCGCCGAAGCGCTCGGGGCGACGTTGCCGGAGGTTAAGATCTGGATCTACCGGGCCCGCAAGAAGATCACTGAGTGCGTTGAAAAGAAGAGGCGCAGCGGTTTTACGAAGGAATGAAGAGGCATCTATGAACTGCCCGAACGGTGACGAGCTTTCCCTGTATATCGACGGCGACCTGCCGCCCTCCAGGCTGGAGGCGATAGCGGGCCACCTACCGACATGCGAGGTTTGCCGGAGCGAGGTCGAATCGCTGTCAGCGGTCGGCCGTGTTCTGCGTGCGCAGGATCCGCCGCTCTCCGCCTTTGAAGGCATTGACCTGATGCCATCGCTTCGCCGCAAGCTCTACGGACCGACGATTTTCGAGCGCTTCCTTATCAATCGCTTCGCAATCGCGGGAGTTGCAGCCGCCATCGTGGTCGCCTTCCTGACAGCGTTCTACTTCCCCTGGGTCGGTTCGGGCGGCATCTGCCCGGCGCCTAAGATCGCCAAGATAGTGAATGAGGTCGAATACCTGCCCGAACGGGCGATGGCCTGGATGGCGCTGAACAGCGATATTTCGAAGTTATCACCCGGAACGCTGCTGCGGTCCGATGCCGATGCGCTGGTTGCGTTTGAGGATGGCTCTTCGGTAACCCTCACGCCCGGCACCGTGGTTCGCATCGGCGGCACGCGTGGCGACAACTATTCGTTCGCCCTTATCTCAGGAAAAATCTACGCCTCCATCAAGGGAGCCGCGTACCGCATCTCCACATTCCCCCAGACGTTCTCGGTCAGCGAAGGCATCTTTGTGCTATCGCAGGGCCAGCCGTACCTTCGCGGCACCAGCCGAGGCAACGAGGACTTCGGGCCGCGCACATGGCAGTGGGTAACCACGCTGGCGGTCCAGACGGGCGTTGTCGAGTGCGGGGATGATTACTTCGCTGAAGGCAGCCGCCGCGACTGGTCCTATGACAGCCCCAACGGCACACAGGCGGCAATGCTCGAACGCGCGGAGATCGGCAACCAGTAAGGAAGCTACCGGGAACTCAACAGTTCCCGCTGCCCCCAACTCTGGCCTTTCCCCTCGGAGCGGTTCCGGGGGGTTAAGCCTATAACATGACAATTTAAGGAAACCCTCGCTTCTATATGGCCCCCGCTTGGGGGCCTTTTCATTTCTGCCCCAGCCTTGCGAGGAGCGCGCGAGCCCGATCCTCGACGCCCTGATTGTGGCCATCCAGGGCATTGCGGGCGTATTCCACCGCATGGTCGCGGTCTCCCTGCAACTCGCAGATTTCGGCAGCCTCGACCCATGCCGACTTCACACGCGCATTATTCTTGAAAGAGGCAGTGACGTGGAGGAAGCGCGCAAGCGCCTCGGCAGGATGCCCGGTGAGCCTGTAGAGCCTGCCCAGACTCCAGTGCGCCTCGGCGATGTACCCCGAGTACGGATGATCGAAGATCAGTTCCCAGTACGCACTTTCGGAATCGGCAAATTGGGCCGGAGTAAGCGCAGCGAGATCAGCCTCCGCAGCCGCGAGGCCGACGGCGCCCAAGTATGAGAGCGCATCGTCCCGGAAGGTATTGTCACTTCCTCTGGACGCGACAGTGCGCAACAGGGGGAGGGCGCCTGCGATATCGTCGGATGTGAATTTCCATCGGCCGAGGTAGTACGTTGCGACAGAGCGGACAGTGTCGTTGCCGGTTGCGGAGATGGCCTTATTCAGCAGGGGAACGCAGGCAGCATCGTGGCCACGATAGGCGTCCACACCAGCCATCAGCGGGCGTATTCCAGGGTCGGAATCAAGCCATTGAGCGGCCTTGTCCTCGGCATACTTCCGCGCCCCTTTCAGAAATTCGGGCATTGTCACCTTGAGGGAGCCCTCGAAAGACGCCCTGAAATCCACTCCCGCAACAGTGGCCTGCATCAGAAGGCGCAGGGCCTCATCTCCCCACTTCGAGTTGATGTAATCGAATGCAAGGTAGTACTCCGCGTAACTGTTGAATCCCCGGACGGTTCCCAGTCCGGCAATCTGCGCCTCGGGATTCAGCGGAAAGGCACCGACAAAAATAAGGTCCATCTTATGACTGCCCTGCCCCGCTATCCAGATCGATGACGCCTCGCGGAACCACTTGGGAAGCGCTCCGTACTGCGCGGCGGGCATGATCTCCTTCATAATCGCATGGTCCATCTCATGGATGACCGTTTCGTCGAGGTCTGTCATCCCGTTAACGATGAACTCGCTGTAGAATACAACCACGGTCTTGTCGTGATCGGAAATGCGCTCCGCCGTAAGAAGGCCTTCCCTGCGCCCTTTTGCCTCGCCAAGGTCAGTTATCCTGAACTCGATTTCCTCCATGCGATGCACCGACAACCCATATTCGCGCGAGATGGTCTCGATGGCCCTGGTCCGCAGGGCGGGCATCGAGTCGAAAGCGTCCAGAAGGACCTTGCGGTCGCCGTATTTCTCAGTGACGAGCTTAGTGGCGGGGCCGGTTTTGGTCAGGGGAACGCCGACAGGGGGATGGGCAGCATATTTGGATGGCGGCTGCGGTGCGCCTGCCGTGGGAGATGCGACGGGACCGGTTGGCGAATGTTCGATTACCTGGGTGATTGACGGTGCGGGAGTTGTGTCTTCCGCGCGCGGTGCAGACAACGACGCTGGCACGACGGCCAGGCAACCGGCCACAATGACAAGGAGGAGGGCTCGAACGGGACGACGCATTCTCATTTTCTCCACCCGTTGGACGGCCGAAATGTCTCCATCGGGAAATCCCGGCACAATATCAGATCTTCGCGAGCCTGTCGCGCAGTTCATCGAAGAGAAGCCTCTCGTTTATCTGCGAGGGGGAGGAGGGCTCGACGTGAGGCAGCAATCGAATGGGAAGCGGCGCGAGATGGCGCTTCAGGTACTTGATGGAGGATTCTCCGGCCTCTGTCATCAGCGGGGCTTCCATGCTGGTAACGACCATTGCGAGGCGAAGCCGGGCAGAACGGATCGCTTCCACTGAAAGGAGGGTGTGATTGATGGTGCCAAGGGCCATACGAGTGACCAGGACAACCGGCAGGTCAAGCTCACACGCAAGATCGAGCAGCGTGCACGAATTCGTCAGCGGGACCAGAATTCCACCGGCACCCTCGAATGCGGTGTTATCGGCAATGCGCGCGCGGCACCATTCCACAGAGGCCTTGACATCCACGGTGAGTTTCTCTATCTCGGCGGCGATCGCCGGGGCAAGCGGACGCTCAAATGTCTGGAAATTGATCTGCTTGGGCTGGACTCCGGCTGCCTCGGCAAGGTAGTGAATATCAAGGTTTATCAGCCCCCTGCCCTTGACATATTCGACACCGGAAGCGAACGGTTTGAAGACAGTGGCGCCATGGTTATTTTCGGAGCAGTAGTGCAGATATCGCAGGGCAAAATGGGTCTTGCCGACCCCCGTATCCGTCCCAAGAATCAGAAACGGCTTCATTCCGCACTCCCTTTTGATTTGACCAGCCGTGCTGGCGTAATTATATTTCCTGCTCGCCATGCAGGTGATAAAAGCCGAAGAGTCGTTTTCCACGCAGAGACCGGTGATCGCAACCCTCGGGATGTTCGACGGGATGCACCTCGGTCATATTGCCCTGTTGCGGCAGCTTATCTTCTGGACCCGCGGCCGCGGCGGGTTCTGCGCCGTGGTCACCTTCGACCGGCACCCTCGGTCCGTGATCGGAGGCGGAGCACCGAACCAGATAACATCCCTCGAACAGAAGCTCTACATCTTCGAGCACCTTGGCATCGACGGCACGGCCGTTGTGACTTTTGACTCCGATACTGCCGCGATGCCGCCCGAGGACTTCGTCCGCAAGGTTCTGGTCGGCAGGCTTGGAACACGCGCTGTACTGCTTGGTTTCAACAATCGCTTCGGCAAGGGCGGAAGCGGGGATTACGCCCTTCTGTGCAAAATGGCGCCCGAGCTCGGATTGACTGTGCGACAGGGAACATCGCTCTGGAGCGGTGGAGCGCCGATCTCCAGCACCGAAATCCGGACAGCGGTAAGCAGGGGCGACATGAACTCCGCGGAACGCATGCTGGGCAGGAAATTCTCGTTCTGGGGCGTGGTAATGCCGGGCAAGCAGGTCGGCAGGCAGTTGGGATTCCCCACCGTGAACCTCGATGCGCGCGGGAGGCTCGCGCCACCCCCCGGGGTGTATGCTGCAATCACGCGGGTGGGCAGCGAGTTTCTGGCCTCGGCGGCCTTCGTCGCGCCGTCAGAAGGTGCATCGGAATACGTCGGAGCTGTGGAGAGCCACATCATCGGGCGGAATATGGAACTGTACGGCCGGGAAGTGGAGATTATCTTCGTGGAGTACTTGCGCGCCAACCGGAAGTTCGACACGTACGACGATCTGAAACAGGCGATTGCATCTGATGTCCGCGCGGCCTATACGGCTTGCAGTACTGTCAGGATATAGCAGCCGCCATCGGATCCGGCAGCACACCCAGGACTTCCTCGGCAAACCCGGCAACATCCAACAGCGCGTTGTCGTCACGCGGACGGCCCAGTATCTGCAATCCGACTGGCAGACCCTCCGCGAGCCCGCAAGGGATGGAGACCGCGCACAGCCCGGCCAGGTTGGCGCACAGCGTGTAGACATCGCACAGGTACATGGCCAGTGGATTGCCTGCCTTTGCGCCGATGGGGAAAGCAGTGACCGGAGAGGTAGGCCCCACGATGAAGTCCACCCCGGCGAACGCAGATTCGAACTCTCTCGGCATCAACCGCCTGACTTTCGAAGCTTTGACATAGAACTCATCGTAGTAGCCCGCCGACAGCACGTACGTTCCCAGCAGGATGCGCCGTTTCACCTCCGGGCCGAAGCCCGCTGAGCGAGTGCGCTCGTACAACTGCCGGATATCGTCGTACTCCGGCGCCCTGACGCCGTACCGGACACCATCGAAGCGGGCCAGGTTGCTCGAAGCTTCTGCCTGCGCCACAAGGTGATACGTGGGAACGGAGTATTTCAGAGTCGGAAGAGAAACATCCACGATGCTCGCGCCTGCGTCGCGAAGTGAGGCAAGCGCGGTTTCAACGGATGCGCGAACGCCTGCTTCGAGCCCCTCGCCAAGGAACTCCAGGGGTAATCCGAGGCGAATGCCATCGAGGGACTTCACGGCCCTGGGGCAAGCTGTGGAAGCCGGAAACGAAGTTGCGTCATGTTCGTCAGGTCCGCGGATCACGTCGAAAAGCAGACGGGCATCGCGCACCGTGCGCCCGATCGGACCCACCTGGTCGAGGGAACTCGCGAAGGCCACGAGGCCGAACCGCGACACCTCGCCCCAGGTTGGCTTGAAGCCGACAACCCCGCACAGGGCCGCCGGTTGCCTGACGCTTCCGCCAGTGTCTGAGCCCAGCGCAAGCGGTGACAGGCCCGCAGCGACCGCAGCGGCGGCGCCTCCAGACGAGCCTCCGGGGATCAGCCGCGAGCCCCATGGATTGACTGTGGGGCCAAATGCCGAGTACTCGGTCGAAGAGCCCATTGCGAACTCGTCCATATTCGTAGGACCGACGGGGATCCCGCCAGCGCTGCGGATGCGTTCGACAACCGTGGCGTCATAGGGGGGGCGATAATCGCCGAGGATGCGCGAGCAACAATGCGTCGGCTGGCCACGGCGGCAGATGTTTGCCTTCACGGCGACGGGGACCCCGGCAAGTCTGCCAGGAGGAATTCCTTCGGCAACATCGCGGTCGATCTTCCCGGCAGCCGCACGGGCATCGTCGCAACTTTCGCCGATAAATGCGTTCAGCCGGGGGTTCAGTGATCGGACGCGCTGCTCGAAGCAGTCCAGCACATCCGCGGCCCGCAGTTCGCCCCCCGCCACCATTCGGGCAATGTCCGCGGGGGAGAGTCCGGAGATTTCCGCGTGCAAAGGCATCAGGGGATAACCCTTGGGACCTTGAAGACGCCGCCTTCCGCGCAGGGAGCAGAACGGAGGATTTCGTCGCGCGGGACGGAGGGCTTTATCTCGTCGGGACGCAGAGGACAGGAGCTTTCGTTCGCAAGAGTCTCGTCATCGAGAGCAGACACATCGGCGTCGGCAATGCCGCGGAACGCAGCAAGTATGGCGTCCAACTGGGCCGCGAGGGACTTTTCCTCCTCGGCGGTAAGTTCCAGCCTTGCGAGCCGAGCGATATGCCGGATGTCGGGCACGGGGTTTCCTACCGGCTTCTCCACTTCACTGGAGTGCATAACCTGCCCTTTCCATTGGCTTGTGCCTGCCTCACTTCCCCGCAAAGAACGGCTGCAACCAGACAGGGGCTGTGCGGGAACCTTTGCGGACCATTTCGATCCATGCTTCATCGGTCAGGCGGTCGCCCATCGGCTGCTTGAACTCCTCCCACGAGTAGATGGGGCCGACAGCAACCTCAAGAGTGCCGTCCGGCCTCGCCCAGACGACCGCCATCGAACGCATCTGACCGGTGGCGGTCTCGAGGACTTGGCCAGTGATCCCGTCGCCGAAGACATCGGCAACAAGGATGGTGCTGAAGTCGCGGGGTTCCCGACCAATTATCTTCCAGATCGTTGTGCCAAGGGCCTTCAGCCACTGCTGTTCGGCTTCTGTCGGTTGCTTGCCTTCCAACTCTGAGATGGATATCTTCAGGCAGATATCAAGAAAACCAGAGAATGCCTCTATTTCCCCAGTCAAGCCCTCGAAAGTTGGCGCGATTCTTACAAGCCCGGCCTGCAATTGCCGGTTCAGCGCCAGCATGCGGGCGAACAGATCTGGTTCGGGCTCAACGTACCCTACACAGGGCTTGTTAGACGGCCCGGCATCGCCTTCCCCACCATGCTTGATATACAGGAGCGTGTCGTGGCGCAACGCTGTCCAGGAGCCGAGGGCGGCATTGAGTTGCCTGCGTTCCCAGGCGTCGGTGCGCTGGAACGGCTGCCAGCCTTCGCCGGAACGCGCGAAGAGCGAACGCGCAGCGTCAAGGGTTGACATGAACATCGTGGAGTGCCAGTTGTCAGCGGACAGCTTGCCCATCTGGGCAGAGAGCTTTGCAGCCATCTCCGCGTATCCTTCGTAGGCGTCCAGTTGCTGGTCTTTCAGAATTGCCTTGGCTTCGGCGCTGCCAAGAAGCGCCATCACATCGAGAGAGCTAACCATCGTCCGATACGGGGCGTTAGTAAAGGGCTCGGCGGTTCCACTGAACTTGCCGACGCTCGGATAGCAGAGCCGACCGTGCCAGTAGCTGTCGATAGCGAAGCGCTGCCCCATCAGCCGGAACCCGGTTGTGACAGAAAGGAGCTTGTCAAGAAGCTCCGGCTTGGGTGCTCCCTCCAGGGCAGCCAGATCGCCGACCGCGATGCCTCCTGTGCTGCCGTATATGTCCGGCGGAAGCAGTAAGGCAATCTCTTTCAGGAACTCGGCGTATTTCTCAGGCGAGGAGAGATCGGGAGGTTTGTCGCCAAAGAGCTTTCTGGCAATACCGGAATAAGCATCCATCGTGAGGTCGTCGGAGAAGCCTGCAAAGAACGACGTGGCCGAGTAGATTGCATCGTATTTCGCACGCTTGGAAGCAAGATATCCAGGAAGCATAAGCGCGGCGAGACTCTGCACCTGCGCGGTTTTCAAATCCACGAGAGCGTCTTCCATCCCAGGCATCTTGCCCTTGGCAAGGAAGGTCATCCGCCCGATCCAGGTCATCGCCCTGAAGTACTTCTTCAGCTTTTCCGAGTGGGTGTAGTGTCCACGAGGTACGTACTGCGAGTAGTCCTCCGCGTACCCGAAAATCGGTGATGGGCTTGACCCTGCGTGATGTTCGATCAGGGCAAGCTCCCCCTTAACTGCATTATCTTTGGTCTCGGCATAGCTGTCCAGCAAAGCCAAGGCGACTTTGCAGTAGGAACTGATCAGCTCACGTGCCCTCCGCCGCATTGAATCTGGCTCGTCGCCGAGGTTCATTTCCGCGCGTACTTTAATCTCGCACATCACTTCGACTATAGAGCGGCTCAGTTCATTTTCCTCGAGGGCAGCCAGCGACTTCATAAACAAGACGTGCTGCATATGGAGAACGGTATCGGCGGTGAGGAAAACCGGCACTTCGCTACCGGTCATGCTTGAGTAATAGTAGGCGATGTTCATTGACAAGAGCTTATCCGACAGCGCGAATCCGCGGGCGAGCAGCCCCGGATCGTTCGGGGCGATACCCATAATATCAAGTGCCTTGCAGGCGGCGACGGAACCTTCGGCAAGGGGCAGCGAGTAGCCCTTGACGCAGGGATTGACGGTGTATTCCACCGGTTTGTAGAAAGAGGCAAAGCCTGTGCCGATCTTTGCGGCGGGCTCCTCACCTACCGCGATTCCGGCAAGTGTTCCGAAAAGCGCAAATGCAAGCAACAGTGAAGCGGCCCTTCTCGCAGCATTCATAGGCTCTCTACTCTCCTTTGAGTTCACTTCCCCGCAAAGAACGGTTGCAGCCAGACCGGGGCAGCGCGAGGGCCCTTGCCGACCAGTTCGATCCAAGCTTCGTCGGTCAGGCGGTCGCCCATCGGCTGCTTGAACTCCTCCCACGAGTAGACGGGGCCGACCGCAACTTCCAGCACTCCATCCGACCGCGACCAGATGACCACCAAAGAACGCATCTTGCCCGTAGCGACTTCGAGGACTTGCTTTCTGTTTGGATCCGTGAAGACATCGGCGACAAGCGTAGTTCTGAAGTCACGGGGTTCCCGCCCAATAATCCTATTAATTGTTGTTCCGAGGCCCTTCAGCCACTGTTGTTCAGATGGGGTCGGCTGCCTCCCCTCCAATTCTGATATGGAGACCTTGAGGCAGAACTCAAGAAAACCAGAGAACGCCTCGATCTCAAGAGTCAATCCCTCGCGCTCGGGCGCGATCTTGGCAAGCCCTGCCTGCAATTGGCGATTGAGCGCCAGCATGCGGGCAAAAAGTTCTGGCTCCGGCTCGATGTATCCCACGCAAGGAACGGGCTCATACGGCGCTGCACTCCCTCTCATCTTCGGACTTTTGGGCTGTTTGGCGTAGAGGATCGTATCATGGCGCAGCGCAGTCCAGGAGCCGAGGGCGGCATTGAGTTGCCTGCGTTCCCAGGCGTCGGTGCGCTGGAACGGCTGCCAACCTTCACCAGATCGCGCGAACAACGACCGCGCCGCGTCAAGGGTTGACATAAACATCGTCGAGTGCCAGTTGTCAGCGGATAGCTTGCCCATCTGGGCAGAAAGCTTTGTAGCCATTTCCGCATAGCCGTCGTAGGCGTCGAGTTGGTGTTCCTTCATGATAGCTTTCGCCTCTACGCTGCCGAGCAGAGCCATTACGTCGAGCGAGGTGACCATGCTGCGACTCGGGGTGTTCGTGAACGGCTCGCCAGTGCCGGTATATCCGCCGACTGATGGGGAACACAGGCGGCCATGCCAGTAACCGTCAACAGTGAAGCGCTGTCCCATCAGCCGAAGGCCGACTGTGTCGGAGAGGATCTTGTCGAGGACTTCCGGTCTGGGCACTCCTTCAAGTGCAGCGGGATCAGTGACCTTGACATCGCCTGTGCCACTGTAGATGGCTGGGGGAATTTGCAGGGCGATTTGCCTGAGGAACTCGGCATATTTCTCAGGGGAGGAGAGGTCGGGAGGGTTGTCGCCGAATAGGCCTCTTGAGATCCGAGCGTAGGAGTCCGGGGTGAGATCGTCTGAAAAGCCTGCAAAGAACGATGTGGCCGAATATATTGCATCATATTTCGCACGCTCCCTGGACATATACGCGGGAAGCAGAAGCGCGGCGAGGCTCTGCACCTGGGCGGTTTCCACATTCACAAGAGCGTCTTCGATTCCCGGCATCTTCCCCTTGGCAAGGAAGGTCATTCTTCCGAGCCACATCATGGTCCTGAAGTATTGTTTCAGATTCTCATTGCGGGTGTAGTGTCCTCGAGGAACATACTGCGAATAATCCTCCTTGTAAGTGAAAATTGGTGACGGGGACACCATGGAGTGTCTGCCGATCAAGTCAAGTTCCCTATTAGCGACATCGTCCTTCGTCTCGGAGGAACCCTCCAGCAATGCCAATGCAACGAGACAATAGGAAACGATCATCTCTCGGGCTTTCCGCCGCGAGGGTTCTGTCTCGTCGCCTATGTACTCCTCTGCTCTTGCCTTAATCTCGCGCATCGCTGCGGTGAGATACTGCTTAAGCACGTTTTCTTCGAGGTCTGCAAGCGATTTCATGAACAACACATGTTGCATATGAAGGACAGCATCGGCCGTGAGGAGAACTGGCACTTCATAGTCCGTAAGCCATGTGAAGTAGGTGGCAATGTCATCCGTTGCTGGCTTGTCGGAAACGGCAAAACCCCTGGCAAGCAGCCCGGGATCGTTGCAGGAAATTCCCATCATGTCCAAGGATTTGCATTGAGCGACGGAGCCTTCGGCAAGGGGAAGCGAGTAGCCCTTGACGCAGGGATTGACGGTGTATTCCACTGGTTTGTAGAAAGAGGCGAAGCCTGTGCCGATCTTTGCGGCGGGCTCCTCACCGACCGCGATTCCGGCAAGTGTCCCCAGAAGCGCAAATGCAAGCAACAGTGAAGCGGCCCTTCTCGCAGCGTTCATAGGCTCTCGTCTCCTTTGAGTTCACTTCCCCGCAAAAAATGGCCTCATCCAGACCGGGGCGGGTCGCGGACCCTTCTTCAGCATCTCTCTCCAAGCCTCATCCGAAAGGCGATTGTTCATTGGCTGCTTGAACTCCTCCCACGAGTAAATGGGGCCAACGGCCACCTCCAGGTTGCCGTCAGGACGTGACCACACAATTACCATCGAACGCATGGGGCCGGTGGCGACTTCGAGAACTTCACTACCGCCTGTGTCGGTGAAGACATCTGCAACGAGGGTGGTCACATAGTCATCGTTTATCTCTCCGATGATCTCCCTGATCGCCAAATGCAGGGACTTCAGCCATTGCTGTTCAGACGGTGTCGGCTGCTTCCCCTCCAGCTCCGAGATGGAGACGCTAAGGCAGAAGTTGAGAAAAGCCGAAAACTTCTCGATCTTCAAAATCGAGTCCTTGAAATCCGGGGCAATCCTGACAAGCCCTGCATGCAGTTGCCGGTTTAGCGCCAGCATTCGGGCGAACAGTTCGGGCTCGGGCTCGATGTAGCCCACGCAAGGAACAGGCTTTTCTGGAAATCCACCGGTTCCCATCACCCCATAGCCCTGTTTGGTGTAAAGGATCGTGTCGTGGCGCAGCGCAGTCCACGAGCCAAGCGCGGCGTTGAGTTGCCTGCGCTCCCAGGCGTCAGTGCGCTGGAATGGTTGCCAGCCTTCGCCGGAATGCGCAAAGAGCGAACGTGCCGCGTCAAGAAGGGACATATACATCGTGGAATGCCAGTTTTCCTTGCTCAGTTTGCCCAATTGCCCTGCGAGCTTGGTCTCCATTGCGGCGTACCCATCGTAGGCGTCCATTTGCTGTTCCTTGAGAATCGCCTTTGCCACATCGCTTCCGAGCAGGGCCATCACATCAAGAGAGGTTACCATCGTGCGGCTGGGCGCGTTGGCGAATGGAGGGGTCGTACCGTTGAACTTGCCGACGCTTGGGGATGTCAGGCGACCGTGCCAATAGCCATCAATGGTAAAACGCTGCCCCATCAGCCGCAAGCCGGTGGTGTCAGAGAGGATTTTGTCGAGGACTTCCGGCTTGGGAACCTCGAGAGAAGAAGGTGGAAGAACCACGGCGCCCGTTCCACTGTATACGTCCGGAGGAATCTGTTGTGCGATCTCCCACAGGAACCTGGCATACCTTTCGGGCGACGTCAGGTCGGGAGGGTTGATGCCAAAGAGCTTCCTGGCGATGGCCGCGTAGGAGTCCGGCCTAAGATCGTCGGAGAAGCCAGCAAAGAACGCCGTCGCCGAGTAGATTGCGTCGTATTTTGCCCTCACATTCTCAAGATATCCTGACAGCATGAGCGCAGCAGTGCTCTGCACTTTGGCGGTCTCCAAGTCAACGAAGGGCCCCTTGGCAAGAAAGGTCATCCTACCTACCCACATCATGGCTTTGAAATAGTGCTCCAAACTCTCGGAGGCAGTGTAATGGCCCCGGGGAATGTACTGCGAGTAGTCCTCTGAGTACCCGAAAATGGGAGAAGGGGCAGAGCCAGAGTGATTCTCGATAAGAAGAATCTCCTTGTCTGCTGCGTCAATTTTCGTCCGGGTGGAGCCCTCCAACAGGGCCAGCACGACGGCGCAGTAGGAGACTATCATCTCGCGCGCATTCTTCTGCATCGCGCTCGACTTGTCGCCAAGGTGCTCTTCCGCCCTTGCCTTAATCTCGCGGATCACGTCGGCGAGACTCGACTTCAGGACATCCTGCTCCAGTTTTGCCAGCGTCTCCATAAACAGGCAGTGCTGCATATGGAGGGCGGCATCGGCGGTGAGGAGTACCGGGATTCTGGAATTGGTCAGCATCGCATAATAGGTGGCGATGTCGTCAGAATCAGGCCTGTCGGCAAGCGCGAAGCCCCGGGCGAGCAGCCCCGGATCGTTCGGGGCGATGCCCATAATCTCAAGTGCCTTGCATGCGGCGACGGAACCTTCCGCAAGGGGCAGCGAGTATCCCTTGACGCAGGGATTTACCGTGTACGTTACGGGGGTGTACAGCGAGGCAAAGCCCTTTCCAATCTTGGCAGCAGGCTCCTCGCCGCCCGCGTTCGCCGCCAGCGTCCCCATCAAAGCCAGGGCGAGCAACAGGGAAATCATCCTTCTGCCAGTGGTCATAGGCTCTCCTTCCGGATCGAAATGCGCGTTCGGTGCTCAGAAGCTACCCTTCAATGCCTATCGTCACCCCTATATTCGCGCAAGCCCGATACTTGTTCACGGGTTTTCGGCGACCCCGCCAGAACTCGTGCGTCAGAAATTGCGGTCTATCGTGCCGTTAGGGGGCTTGAACCTTGCCCAGCCGCGGCTGACGTCCCACATTCGGAACTCGTCCCACCTGTTGTCGCGGACGAGGTCCTCCACAAAGACGTGGATTATCTCGCGCTGGCTGCGCCTTGGCAACAAGCGCAAGGCACCTTCGATGGTTTCCCAGCGAAATTCGACGTGTTCCTCACTGAGACGCACTTCGCCCGCTGACATCTCGCTGGCAAACACCGAGCCCCATATGATGCGATCCTGTCTGCGAAGCCAGATGCGCGCAATCGTATCGACTTCGAACAGCGACAGCGGCGAAAGCCCGGTTTCTTCCTCGACCTCGCGCAGCGCGGTCATGGGGCTCCATTCGTCCCGTTTGAGCGTACCGGACACGACCTGCCAGAAATCGTCGCCGAGGTTGTCATGGGGCGTGCGCCTGAGAACCAGTATCCGCAGCCCGTCGGGCGTCATGCGAAACGGGATCACCTTGACAAAGTCCACTGTCACTAACGGCTCCTTGTGCGTGGCAGAGTTCCGGCTTTGCGGCGGACGAGAAGAACGGAGATATCCGCGGGGGTCACCCCTGGAACGCGCCCCGCCTGGCCTATGGAGGCAGGACGTACCTTGGCGAGCTTCAGCCTGCTCTCGAAGCTGAGTTCCTCAATGGCGGGATAGTCGATGTCTTCCGGCAGCGCCTGGCCCTCTTCCTTGCGAAGGCGTTCGATATCGGCATTCGCCCTGTCGATGTAGCCGGAGTACTTGGCATCGATCTCAACGCGCGACAGAATCCGGTCGGGGATCTCCATGCCTGCAAGCTTGGGGTGCCGGGCGACGACTTCACGCGCCATGGTCTCCGGGCGGCGGAGATGCTGCAAGAGGTTCACGCCGTCAACGAAGTGCGCGGCAAGCAGTTTCGTGATTTCATCCTCCATGTTCCAGTCGGTTTCCATCGCGGAGTATTCAGCCTGCGGGATCAACCCCAACGAGTAGCCGAGTGGAGCCAGGCGGCGATACACGTTATCGGCGCGGAGGATCAGGCGGTGTTCGGCGCGGGAGGTGAACAAGCGATAGGGCTCGGAGGCGCCCTGGGTGATCAGATCGTCAATCATCACGCCGATATACGCCTGTGCGCGATCGAGCGAGAACTTGTCTTCCCTGGCGAGGGCACGGTACGCGGCGTTGACCCCCGCCACGAAGCCTTGCCCCGCGGCCTCCTCGTAGCCGGAGGTGCCGTTGATCTGACCCGCGAAGAACACGCCGGGAATTGCGCGGCTTTCGAGCGTGGCCCGCAGGTGAAGCGGGTCGAAGTAGTCGTACTCGATGGCATAGCCGGGCCGCGACAGGGAGCAGTTCTCAAGGCCCGGAACAGTCTGAAGGGCCTCGATCTGGACATCCACCGGGATGGAGGTCGAAAAGCCGTTGATGTAGAACTCGTCGGATTCAAGACCCTCGGGTTCGAGGAACAGGAGATGGCTCTCCTTGTCAGCGAAGCGGACGATCTTGACCTCTATGCTGGGACAATACCGGGGGCCTTCGCTCTTTATCTGGCCTGTATAGAGGGGGGCTCGGTCGAAGTTTCGCCTGATAATGTCGTGTGTGGCAGGATTGGTTCTCGTGATGTGGCAGTCGCGCTGGGGAAGCGCGAGCGAACGGGTTCTGAAGGAGAAGAAACAGGGCTCGGGGTCGCCCCCCTGGCGCTGGGTACGGTCGAAATCAACCGAGCGGCCCCAGACGCGCGGCGGGGTTCCGGTCTTCAGACGCCCGGCCGATACGCCAAGACGCTCGATTGCCGCGGTGAGCCCGATCGCGGAAGGTTCCCCCGCTCTGCCACCCTGGTAGGAAAGCTCGCCAATATGGATGATGCCGCCAAGGAAGGTGCCCGTAGTTAGCACAACGGCGCAGCAGCGGAAAATCTCACCGGCGGCGGTTCTGACGCCCCTGACGATGCCGTCCTCGATGAAGAAATCGGAGACCATCGCCTGATGAATGGTCAAGCCCGCTTTTGACGAAAGTGCCTTACGCATTTCGATGCGGTAGCGGTCACGGTCGCACTGCGCCCTGGGAGAATGGACTGCAGGGCCCTTTGCGCTGTTGAGAAGCCTGTACTGGATTGCTGAGGCGTCGGTGACGCCGGCCATTATCCCGCCCAGCGCGTCAATTTCCTTGACGACCTGTCCCTTGGCTATTCCGCCGATAGCGGGATTGCAGGACATCCAGCCGATTGTGTCGAGCGAGATGGTCAGCAGAAGTGTCCTGCACCCCATCCCGGCGGCCGCGCAGGCGGCCTCGCACCCGGCATGTCCGGCACCCACGACGATAACGTCAAAGTTGCTCGATGCGGCAACGTTCATAGGGGGATTATACAGCCCTTTGGATATGTTCGCGCCCCGACGGGGTGGCGTCTCTTATTGGGTCTTGTCTGCCAGCCAGGCCAGCGCAGCCATGCGAAAGACGTGATAGCCTACGGGGCTCCAGACGTGAATATGGTCGGTGAGCTTATTGGGCGCCGGGATGAGTTCGTTGTGCAGCAGTTGCACGGAGAACGCGCCGCAAGCTCTGCACTGTGTGAACTCGCCGCACGGGGACCAGAAATGCTCCGGCAGTCCGCTGCCACCTTCGATATTGCGCACGGCGGATGGCTTGGAGTTCACGTAGTCCGTGACGTCCACGATGTAGTGAACCGCCAGTCGAAGGATCCCCTGTTCAGCGGGTTCTTTTGCTCCATTGAACACCGAACTGAGAAGCAGCGTGGTCTCCTCGTTGTAGCCGGAGTCACCGGGAACGCGGAGCGAGAAACTGCCGTGCGCTCCGGTAATAAGGCAGACGACATTGCCCTGAAGTACAACATCACGCTTGTCGCCGCAGGAAGCGAAAAGAAGAAGGACGAGCATCGCGAGGGCGGTTATCAGTCTCATTTTTCGGTCAACTCCCATACGCCGTCCCAGTCGGGGGGTACCGGTTCGGCGATAAACCTGTCGCAGCGCGACAAGAATTCCTTCGATGCCTTGTCTCCACCAAGTATGCGGTCGGATTCCACGAATGCCGCGCGCGCCTCGACAAACCGGGCGGCCAGGTAATGCTCCAGCGCTTCTTCGTACTTCCTGCTTCCGGCCACCCTCTCTTCCGGCACCTGCCCCAAGTGGCCAACAAGTTCGTACACCGACAGCGGCTTCTTCTTCCCGACAACGCGTAACAGGTCAACTTTCCGGCAGAAGTACTCGTCGCGAACCTGCTCGAATGTCGTGTCAGAGATGATGATGCTGGTGCCGTAGCGTTTGTTCACGTTTTCGAGCCGCGACCCGAGGTTCACGGTGTCGCCCATGACAGTATATGCCAACCGGCGCTGCGAGCCCATGTTTCCCGCGACGAGGTCGCCGCTGTTGAGGCCTATGCGCTGAACAAGCGTCGGGATGCCCTCGCCGGAGAGTTCTACGTTGAGTTTTTCCAGCGCTGCCTTGTTAGCCAGGGCTGTGCTGCACGCGCGTTTTGCGTGGTCTGTCGTGGGGAACGGAACGCCGAAGGCCGCCACGACCGCATCGCCGACGTATTTGTCGAGCAGGCCGTCGTTGGCAAGGATGTTATCCGTCATCAGTGTCAGATACCGGTTAAGGATGTCCACCAGCTTCTCGGGGGGCAACTGCTCGCTCAGGGAGGTGAAGCCCTGGATGTCGCTGAAATAGACGGTCGCGCTCATCCTGACGCCACCCAGGCGAACTTCGGTAAGTTGGTCGGCCATCTGTTCGACGAGCTTGGGCGACAAATACACGCCGAAAATCTTTTTCAGCCTTGCACGGGACTGACCCTCCAGCACGTACTTGGCTGCAAAGAGCGCCACGCCGCAGACTACGCATCCGGACAGCACGTAGACGGCATTGACCCAGACCCCGCCAATCTGCAGGTAGAAGGACACAACCAAGTACCCGCCCACAACCACCACAAACCAGACGAGCGAGGCCACGTTCGGAAGGAAAGGCAGAAGCAGGCATAGCAGGAAAATGACCCCTGCTGTGACGTAGAAATCGGTCCACTTGCTCACGCGCATCATCGCGGAGCCGGTCAGAATGTTGGAGATGATGTTTCCGTGAAGTCCGACCATCGGGTAGCGCGGATGCAGGGGTGTGGGGTTGAGGTCGTGCGTACCGGTTGCCGTGAGGCCGATCAGAACAATCTTGCCGTTTATCGCGGGCTTCAAGGTCTTGGCGAAATACTCGGGATCCGGGGCATCAGCCTGGCTGAGGACTTCGCGGAAGGACAGGTGTTTGAAAGAGTCACGGAAATCGCCGCTTACCCAGTTGACTATCATCACCCCGTACTCGTCAATGGGGAAGGCCATCTTAGTGCCGTCCTTGAGCGGTATGCGGATTTCGTGCCCAAGCTCGACTTCGATATCCTCGAGCTTGACGCCAAGGTAGTCCAACAGCATGGTAAATGCCATTTGAGAGTACAGCCGCATCTTGCCCTTGAATTCGCCGTAGGGGCTCGCGTATGAGGCCAGAAGGTGGCTGCGTCGGATGGTTCCGTCGCCGTCGGGCGTTATGGAGATATAAGATGGCCGGGGCGAACTTTCAAGATAGTACAGCAGCGGGGATGTAGTCGTGAAGCCGAATCGCATTTTGCCAGCCAGGGCCTGATTGTCCCAGCCGCGGGTCATCAGAACGTAGTTCCGCAACATCTTTTCGGACAACTGCATCTCGGCGTCGATGATCTTCGTATCCGCGGCGGCCATCTCAGGGGGGAATTTGTCGGCAAGGATTTTCCGGATGAATAGATTGGCAACGGTGGAGATATCCAGGTTGGGGGTCTTGGCGCGCAGAGTCTCGAAGTTTTCGAGCGTCTTGCGGTAGATGAACTCCTGGAAAATGCGCTCGTAGGAGGCATACACTTCCTCGCGATGAAGGCTGCCAGCCTTCATCAGCTCTTCGTCTCTCTTCAGGGCAACATCGGGCTCGACGTTGAAGAAATCAGACAGCACCGACAGGTCATCGGCGTTTCGGATGTAGGTCCGCACAAAATCAAACGCCGCGGCTTCGAACAGCGCGGAGACCTTGCTGACAAAGAGATGGCTGCAAAGCGAAGCAGGAGCGCCCAACTGCTGAAGCACCCGGGCCCTGTCCTCGAACGACGGCTTTTCGTACCAGGATTTGACGAACTCGGAACTCCTGGCGGCGAGGCGATGAGAGAAGTCCGCGGCCCTGATGTCAAGGGCGGCACTAATGCTCGCAAATTCCCCATAGTCCTTGTAGGTGTCCTCCTGAGGAAGGGCGAAGGGAAAATAGACGTGACCAAGTTCTCTGGACACCGCAGCGATATCCATATCAACAGACTTGCGCCGGATTTCCTCGACCATATCGTGAAGGGCGCCACGCCGGTCGTCGTCGTTTATCTTCGTATCGTCGAAGATGTCCTCGATCGAGTAGTGCAGCGAGTCGAGGTTCTCGTTTTGCACGTTCTTGGGCGCTCTTTCTGATAATATGATATCAAAACCGACGACGCTGGCGCCCGCGTCCTTGAGAAGGCCGATGACTTTGCGGTAGTTGTCGCGCGGAAGGGGGAACTCCGTCCCCAGGAGAGAAAAGTCGTCAATGTCAATGAAGACTATCTTGTCGCTCTGGGGGACCCGGTTGGTGGTCAGTTCGTCGCGAAGGGTCATTCTGAGGTCGTAAGCGCGGTTCTCGAACAATTCAGGAAAGCGGTATCTCGCGGCTGCGAGATATCCGAACACGAAGGCCCCTACGAGCCCGATCGCCACAGCCACGAGAAGACGCTGCAGGTAGTTCTTCATTTTCGCAGCAATTGTAGCCGCACGGAGCGCACCTGTCAAACCAAGTGATTTCTTGACATATTGCCGCCTCGCGGGTAAAATACGACAAGTTCCAAACTCAAGGGGTCTCATGATGCGATTCACAGGCTTGTTCGCTTTGGCGGCGTTGGCTTTGTTTCTTCTTCCGAGCGCGGTCGCAGGCGCCAATCCGACCGACACCGCCGAACTCAAGGAGCCGGACAAGGCAAAGTCCACTCCTGTCGTTCCTATAGAGGACAAGAAGGACTATCCCTGGCTCAACTTGAAAGTCTCGCTGGGATACCAGTACGACTCCAACGTCGTTCTTCTCAACAAGGGTCTGGCTCTTGTCCCCCGGTACGAGACGTCAAAGCTCGTGACCACGGTGACACTCCGCGCGACGCCAATCAACACTGCCAACTGGAAGGTCGGCCTGCAATACGACCTGTACAACGCCGAACACAATGCCGTGACCTACATGGAAATTCTGTCAAACTCGGTCATGGCGTTCGCCCTGTGGTCCGACAGGCCCAACTTCGTCTATCTGCCTGTTTCCTGGAATCTCTATCACGTGGCGAAGGATCCCTACCTCAACACCTTCAAGTTCTCGCCGATCTACTACAACGAGGTCGCCCCCAGGATGCTCCTGTCATTCAACCCGTCGGTCGAGACGCTTGATTTCACGCGCGCTATCGATGAACCCTATTGTGCCGAGGACTACGGCATGTTCATAGGGTACACTTACATGTTCACTCAGGAGAGCTGGCTGAACCTGCGCGTGGGCTATGAGTATGTCCGGGCATCCGCGAACTATGCCAGTTACTCGAGCCCGTCGCTGCGGGCGGCCACCCACTTCCCGATCATCTGGAAGATGGGAATGGATCTGTCGATCAGCTATTTCTACAAGGATTTCCGCGGCATCGATCCTGTCGGGCTCGTGAACAGAGTTGACAGCCGCTGGATCGCTGAGATGGACATCGTGAAGCCGCTCAAGTACGGCATATCGACTTTCTTGAGGTACTATTACATCGAAACGAACAGCAACGTCGCGGAGTACGACTATTCCCGGCATGTCATCACCTTAGGCCTCCAGTGGGAATACTAAGCTCAGGAGCTGAAATGAAGAAGCTACTGTTACTAAGCCTTATACTGCTAATCGGACTGACCAGGGCCGTTGCCGAGAACGAAACGTCGGCATCTCCCGCGCCATCCGTGTCGCCTTCCGCAGCTCCTGCAATTCCCAACAGGGAAGCAGGAAAGATCACCGAGATATCGGGCACAGTTAGTGTGACTCGCGGCGGTGAGAAGCTGTCAGGTGCCCTTGCCACGATAATCAAGGAAAACGACACAATCGAGATTTCCGCAAAGAGCTACTGTGTCATAACCCTGTTCAACACGCCCGGCCAGCCCGCGGATAACGAGAAGAATCCAACGGTTCTTACCCTGCGTGAAAACAGCAAGATGACCCTCAAGGAGCGGAAGGTCGAGCCCAACGGCGACAAGACCACGAAGATTGACCTCGAAGAGGGCAAGCTCGATTCGAACGTGAAAGACGGCAAGACCGAAGGATGGAAGGCTCGTCGCCAGCAATCCGATAGCAGCGAAAAGGGCGCCAACAAGTCATCAATGAAGGGCAAGTCGAATTACGAGGTTACCACCCCCACCGCCATCGCCGGTGTACGTGGAACCGAGTTCATTCTTGCCGTTACACCCACCAAGACATACGTCTATGTGAAGAGCAACACCGTGTGGGTGAAAGATCGCATCAGTGGAGAACTGAGAGAAGTATCGCGCAAGCGTCTGCTGGAAGTCGGTTTTGACGGATTCGGAGTGGACCGCAGGGCGACGGATGGCGAGGCCAACAACATGGGCTCGCCCGATTTCGGACCTTCGTTCACCCCGTTCTTCGGACCGCCGCCGACCGGCCCCAATGCTCCGGGCGCCGTGAACAACGATATTGATTCAGGGCCGAACAAGCCGGGGAACTCCGGATCAGGCTCAAACAATGATCCCAACCCAGTCAACAATGTTGCTCCAAACAACCTGATCCCGACCCCTCGGCCTTCAATTCAGCCAAGCATCCAGCCGAGCATCCAGCCGAGCATCCAGCCTTCCATCGAGCCATCCATAGAACCTTCGATCATTCCGCCTCTGCCCCCGCCACCCCCTCCGCCACCCGCACCAGGGGTTGGATAGTCAACAGTAGAGGCAGATCAAAAGAACTGAAAAACCGCCCTCGAGACCGTTCGAGGGCGGCTTTATTTAGGTTTGACACTCCCCTGCCGCCTCCTATAATCTCTTTCAGCCGTTAAAAGGAGAGCCCGTGGACAATCCCGAAGACAAGAAGAATGGCGCTCAGCCTCCGACCAACATCGAGCAGCCAGCTTCGGTTCCGGCAGAAAAGAAGGACCAGCCAAAGGCCGAGAAGCGCGAACAGAAGATGTGCGCATTCGATCCGACCCAGAAGGCGATAACCGAATGCCATCGCTGCGCCAAGCCACTCGGGAAAACCGCTCTCTTCAAGGCGAATAAGAAAAATACCTGCGTCGAATGCGTCCGGATCATCCGTGACGAGTACGCCAAGCAGCCCCTTACTTTCGGGCGTTGGTTCATCTGCGTTCTTGTGGCTTCCGCGTTTGCGCTGATCCCCGTTGCTCTCTGGGGCGCCGGAATCGGGTACTTGATCTACACCGATGGGCCGACCTCCGAATCGTCGGTGAAGCTGTACGACTACTTTGACCGACTGTTCCCGCTCGTAGGGTTTGCCATGCTGGTGCTTGTCGGGCTTGGCTGGCGAGTCGCAGGCGGAAGGTCGCGCGGCGGCGCCACGATGCTCTGGTCAGCCATCCACGGTATCTTTGTGCTGATCCTGATGTTCGCCATCAATTTCGTTGTCCTGGACAACTTGTCTTACCCCTACGGGTACTACACCAACAAAGACGGCACGGCCGTCGGATACACCAAGTACGGAATCTGGGTCGGTACATTCAAGCAGGACTTCATCGAGAAGTACAACGCATACCTGCGTGACACCCTTGGAACCGGCGACGAGTATCGCGCCGCGATGGCAACCATACCTGCGCCAAATGTGACGCTACCGGATTTCAAGAAATGGTACTACGAAGACTATAACGTCTGGGTGGACAAGGTTGTCGAGTACAACAAGTGGGCGCCCGGAAAAGGCTACAAGACGATGCCGGTTCCGGAGAAACACGTCAAGTGGCCAAGAGAATTCCAGCCTCTGATGCAGTTCGTTGGCAACTATATGCTCGAATTCCCCGCGCACTTCTCCGCACATCTCAAGGATATGCGCAATGGCTCCACGATGCTGATTATCTCCATCATCGTCTGGTTCTTCGGCCTGCTTTATGGCTCGCTCTGGCTGCCCCGCAGCCGCTATCTGAACATCGTCACCCCGCAGGCTGGCAAGAAGGAAGGCGAGGCGAAGGCAGACAGCAGCAAGAAGCACGAGGAAGAGAAGAAGCCCGAAGGCGGGGAGAAACCACCAGAAGAAAACAAGCCGACTGAACAGCCAAAGACAGAGGAAAAGAAATAAGCAGCCTCTGCTGCTTTATGACGGGGCGCCCTGTGCGCCCCGTTTTTTTTGCGCCGCCTGCCACGATGCCCGGAGCGAGGAGAGCACTTGCGACTCCTCCATCCCACGACGCACCAGCACCCCGGCGGTATGAGCCATTCGGGTGGGCTCTGGAATCCGGTATCCCCCGCAACAGCGCATTGCAAGCCGCACTGAGCCAAGGAAGCCAATGTGGTTGCCGGGCGACACGAACACCGGCGATACCCCATCGCGCGTCCGAACGGAGTATCCGATTCTCGATCCTCGATACCGAAGCACCTCTTTTGAGCCTGCTATGGCAGTCGGCTGCAGATACTCGCCCACCAGGAGGCTCTTGGCAACGCCGACTGCGGGGACGTCAATCCAGAGCCCGACATGGCTGGCAAACCCCAGTCTTCTCGGGTGCGCGATGCCCTGGCCGTCAAGCAGGACCGCGCACGGGGCGGAAGTCAGCCGGTACAGCGCGGCAAGCGTAATCGGCGCCTCCCTGAAGCTCAGCAGTCCGGGGATGTAGGGGAACTCGACCCGCGCCCTGGCACAGACTACCTCGACCGGTTCCAGCGAGGGGAGTTCGATGACTACAGCGCAGGCGGAAGCGAAATCCGCATCCATGGCGACATCCACCCCGGCCACGAGCCTGCCCATCGGGCAACCCCCGGAAATGACAAGAGAAGATGACAACGCCCGTTGAAGCTGGATGGCCTCAACGGGCGTCATATTCCATTCGTGAAGGCCGGATGCGACCCTCATAGACGAAGATCAGTCGATGAGGGTAAAGTGCTCGTAAACCATCTTGAAGTCAGGGCCCTTCCCGTTCAGAAGAATCGCGCCGGTTCCGCGGTAAGGCAGCTTCACGCGCGACTTGCGAACCCGCACCATTCCGTTCAGTTGCACCACCAGCATCATGCGGTCGCACATCTCAACAGTCTGGAATTGGGGAACCTGGAAGTCGATCATCTCGACAGCGTCGAGGAACAGGGCATATTCCTGCTTGATCTGGTTGAACCCGAAAATGATGTGCCCGTTGGACAGGATCTGAACGGTCTGTTCCGAATCGACATAGTGCGACATTATCCTGTCGATATCGCCTGACTTCATCGCCGAGGTGAACGACTCGAAGAACTTGAAAGCGGCGTCCGTGGCAGCTTTGTCAGTCATCGTTCTCTCCTACTCGAGGGTGAAAAACGGGATAACGCGCTCGTAGTCGGGCAACTCCGCCTGGAAGTACTGGAACAGGAAGTTGGCCTCCGGCTGGATGGAATTGTATGAGAAGCCCTTGGATGTAACGGCGTCAAGCAATTCACCGAACGCGCGGCCGTCGCCAAGAGCGCAACGGACCAGGGCTACATGGAACCTCGTTGACGGGTCGTTTTCCTGCTTTACCTTGGCGAGAGCATCTGCAACCTGGCGCGCAAGCGTATCTCCCGGATACTCGTGCAGTCCGAGAGTCCAGGCAAAAGTCTTGGCGTCGATTGCGCTCTCAGTGCTGAGCGCCTCGATCAGAAGGGGATAGTCGGCAGGCTCAAGCGTGGATGAAAGCGCGGAAGCGAACGCAAGCCGCTCCGGATCATTGGCGGCGAACTTGATTCCGCTTGCGAAGTATGGCACGAAAACGCGCTGCCGGAACATCCCAAGCGAGATGATCTCGGCAAGAATGGCATATGTTCTCTCGTTCTCTATCTGGTTCTTCAGCAGTGTCGTGCCCCTGAGATACTTATTTAAGCCCATGCTGAACGCTGCCATGGCGCGGACATTGATGTCCGAGTTGTCCAGCAGTTCCTCGAGGGCGAGGCCGGCCGCAGACTTCTCGCAGAACTTGCCAAGCGCGAGCGTGGAGTAACTGCGGATCCAGTTGTCTGAGCCGCGCCGGGCCTCGTTGAGAAGTACATCAAGCTGCTTGTCCGTGATGTCCTTTCCAGGGTGGAGGTTGACACCTGCTGCGGCGTGGGCTCGTGCGATGGGAATGGACTCCCCTTCGAGCACTTCGAAGAGCACCGCCTGGGCACTTTCGAGCGGAACAAGGGAGTATGCCAGGATGGCCGCGGCGCGCGGAAGATCTCCCTTGGTCTCGATTCCCTGCCTGAACGTCAGTTCATAGGGAAGCGGGCCAAGAAGGGAAATGGCGATCGAATACGGCAGTTCATCGACCTGTCCGTCCGGAAGATCCAGAAGCAGGCGGGCTGCCTTGAGGGAGCCGGTCGTCCCGATGAGGACCGTCGCGAAATCCGCAGTACGCTTGTCGGAAGACCGCAGATCGCGCACCAACTCGTTCCAGGCGATGGTGTTATCGGGAGCGCCCTTGGCAAGCGCCAGCATATAGGCAATGTCAAGTTCCTGCGATCCGGAGTCCTTGACAATCACGTTCAGTTTGTAGATATCGTCCTTCGCCAGGCTCTTGCCCAATGCAAGGATGCCGGCAATTTTCGACAGTACATCGGTCTGGTCGATGAGGTTGCGGGCGTACTTGGCAGGATCGGCCGAAGTCAGGTATGCCATCGCCTGAGCCTGCAGTTGCGCGGCGCGGGGGTTTGTGTCCGCTCCATCGCCGACAACAGCCGGAACCAGAGTCGGCGAACCGGCCAGCGCGGCAAGGAATCTCGCCATTGCACGGACTTCAGGATCGGCGTTCTTCAGAAGAGGGCTCAGGTCGGCCAACGCAAGCTTCTCACCCAGCAGGTGCAGCGGAAGAATGGCCGAAATGGGGGAAATGCCCTCTGTTCTCACGAGCGCTGAGTTGATCAGATTGTTGACATCACGCGGCTTGCAGTCGGTCATGCGCAGAAGCGCGGCACGAGCGGCGATACCCGAAAGCCAGAAAGCGGAATTCGACGAGAAGATCGCCTTCTCGATGTCCGTGTAAGACGGCTTGCGACTGAGAAGGGAAAGCGCCAGGAAACCGAGGCTCTGGCGTAGCGGGGTCTTCTTGGCTCCCTGGACAACGTCCAGGATCGTCTTGCGGGACCTGTCGGTACCGGTCAGGGCAAGGCCGAACATGCAGGCAGCCGCGACGCGTTGGTCTTTCTCGGTTTCGAGCGTCTTGATGATCTCGCTTTCCGCCTCTTCTGTTCCGAGATGCCCGAGGGATAGCGCTGCCAGCATTCTGCTTTCCGGGCGTGGATCCGACAGGAGTGCGGCAATTTCCTTGAATGCGGTGCGAGCACGAAGCAGGCCAAGCGCGTAGGCGGCCAAAGCCTGTAGCTTACGCGTGGTAATCGAGGGATGCGCCTGAGCGTTGGCGTCAGTCTTGCCTGCAGCCATCTGCCGAAGAGCTTCAACGCCTTCGTCACCGGTCTTGTCGAGCATCTGCAGAGCAATGGCCCTGGTAACGGGGAAGAACAGGTCGTTGTAGTCAAGCAGGGTCAGGATCGCAGGGATGTTGGTGACCTTGACCTCGGCCTCTCTGTAGAATATGACCTGATCCCTTACTTTCATCACGTATGAGATGTTGGTCTTCCACCACTCCATCCAGTCGAACTCATAGACGAGCGGTGTCTGTACCATTCCCGAAGGAAGGAAAGGCGCCGAAATTGAAACCTTCGGCGGCGCGGTTGGCAAGCTCTTTTGCGGGAACGAGAAAGACGGAAGAGGCGGACGGCTGAAGCCCGAGAACCCGGCACCGGGAATACTGAGGCTCTTCAGCGGCTCTTCAGCCCTGGTGGAACTGCTGCTGAGTGCGGCAACGGCGGCCAGCAACGCGAAGATGATTATCAAGGCTCTCTTGTTCATTCTATCCTCCTGAACAGGTAGTAACCGAAGAAGCCCGCCCGTGGGCGCTTCATATCATACAACAAACTGGCCGAAAGCCTGTGAAAAACGGCCTGCTCCAGTACCCCATTATCCACGATGCAAATCAATAATCAACGCTATTCGCGTGTCAATCGGCTCTCTTTATCTCGAAGCGGATGCGCGCGACTTTCTTATCGGGAGCTGTGGCCTTGATCGTACTCGTCGCCATAGGCCCCAGATTCACCGTGTCCCACTTCATCGACTCAGGCGACACGGACTTGCCCGCCGCATCGAAATACAGCGACCGAACCTTGATCCTGGCGGACCGGTTGAGGTTATTGTGGAACACTATCGTCGATGTCCGGAATCCGTTGTTTTCGCCCTCGGACAGTTGTACGATCCCGACTTCGCCATCGAGCCCCTCGTCCAGAAACACGAATGCAAGACCTTGGGGAAGTCCGTTCTCAGAGGTTCCGCACCCGCACACGGCTGACAGCATCACCGCCAAGACAACGAACAGGGAAATTCTCACTGGGGTTCGCATGTCCCTCCTAACCGGTTTTGGGGCGGATGACCAGATTTCGCCAGAATGTGGGAAGGGCGAATGACGCAGCGTGGATCTCAGAGTTGTACCATTTTCCAAGGATCTCACGATGAGGCTTGGACACATCTCTGTCTGATGCGACGACAAACGCCTGGGCTCCGGCGTAGGTGAACATCGGAACCAGGCACGCCCCCACCCACGGGAAGAGCGGAGACATTGCGTCAACGGTCCCGGATAGGTACTCGGGCGTGAATTCCGTGGTGCCAATCTGGTGCATCAGGATTCCGTCGGGGGCCAGGAACCGGCGCACATTGGAGTAGAATTCCCTTGTATAGAGAACCTTCGCGGGGGTCTCGGGGTCAGACGTGTCGAGTATTGCGGCATCGAACAGCTCCGGAGGATCTGGCTGCTTCATATAGACCGCGGCATCCATATACGTGATGGACACCTTCTTGTCCACAAAGGCCGTTGCGGCGAACGGGAAGAAGCGCTTGCTCGTGTTGACCACGGCTTCGTCCAGTTCCACGACCTTCACGTATTCGACCGACGGATGACGAAGCACCTGGGCGAGCGTGCCACCGTCTCCTCCACCCACCATCAGCACCCGCCTGGGCTCCCTTGCGAGCCCGCAGAGCGGGATGTGCGCCATCATCTCCGAGTACAGGTATTCGTCGGTCGTGCTCATCTGGTAGAGCCCGTCCAGCACAAGGATATAGCCATAGTAATCGTGCTTGTACACCTGAATATGCTGGTAGCGCGAGCGCTCGTCAAGCACAAGTTCGCCGTCGAAAATGATCGCGGTGGTGTCGGTGATTATCTCGCTGAACCTGTCGGTCAAAGTGCATCCTCGCTTTCGCCCCGAGGCAGCTCGACCACTTGTTCCCGCAAGGGAAGGAAATGGTCGCGAATCACCTCAAGAGCTTTGAACGGGTCAGAGCTGCCGCAGACAAAGATATCCAACGCACAATAGCCGTTTTCAGGCCAACTGTGGAGGGAGATATGCGATTCCGCCAAAGTCACGGTTGCCGTGACCCCGTGCGGACTGAAGGAATGTGAGCAGGAGTCAATCACGGTTGCACCTGCAGCCGCGGCTGCCCTGGCCAGCAGGGAGCCGATGGCATCGGCATCATTGAGCAGATCTCTCTTGATGCCAAACAGGTCAACGATAAGATGACGGCCAAAAATCATGGCAACCTCGCGCACCGCCGCATTCGTCGGCAAGCGCGGCTTACTGGGCCGCGATAGTTATACCGTCAAGAAGGACGTACGGCAAACGCGTGTAGCCGATCACATCCGTCTCCGCGCTGACGGCCAGAACGGAAGACTTCAGTTCGTCGAAGACCCTGACATTCAGCATGGCATCCTTGACGCGAGCCCGACGGCGACCGTTCTCCATGGTGAAGCCCATTGCGACGTTGCCGCTGATGTTGCCGGTGTAGGGATTGCACATGCTTGTGCCGATCAGGTCGTCGATCCAGATCTCCGCATCGGCAGCCATTGCATCGAGATGGCCCGCGCCCTGCGCGAATCCCATGCACTGGAGGCTCGGCGAGGGCAGCGATCCGCCATCGCGGAAACCATGTCCTGTCGGCTCGTGTCCGCATTCGGCAGCGGTGTCGAGGCTGTGATAGAAGGACTTGAGGACACCGCGGTCAATCAGAACCGCCTTGCTGCACGGGACTCCCTCGGCATCGAAGGCCAGGCGAAGCAATGCCTCGGAGGAGACCGTGTCGGTGTACATTGTGATGCGTTCGTCGAACAGCTTTTCACCGAGTCGTTTTGACCAGGGGGAGATATGCTTCCCGACCGCAAA
>JBAZOJ010000010.1:0-31675 GCA_041648755.1 Candidatus Brocadiia bacterium | reverse complement strand
GTTTACTCGGAAGTCCGTGCTGCTCCGGCCTTCAGTCTTCTTGACAACATTCCTGCACCGATACAATGGATGCGTATGAGGCATGGATTTGCGGATCATTCGAGAATCAGATTTGGATGGTGAGACAATGACAACAGCGGACCGCAGCGAATTTGCCCTTCTTGGCGACTCACCGATCATCGAGTCGAGCCGCGAGGATCTGCTTGGATTCGAGGCTACTGCCAGCGTCCTGGCGGATGCGGCAATCGGGACGAAAGACCCGCTCACGATTGGCATCTACGGTGACTGGGGCTCGGGGAAGACGAGCCTCATGCGGCTTGTAAAAAAGCAACTGGATAGTGAGCCAACTGTCGCGCCGGTGTGGTTCAATGCTTGGCGATATGAGAGGGAAGAGCACCTGATAGTTCCCCTCGTTGCAGCAATAGCGAAAGCGCTTGACAACCCCAACTTTGCCGGGAAGGTCAAAGAAAAGGCAGCAGAACTCGGCAATGTCCTGCGCGCCATTGTTTACGGCCTGTCAGCGAAGGTCAACATACCAAAGTTCTTCGGGGTGGATGTCAGTTTGTCTGCAAAGGACATGATCGAGCGAGAACAGCAGATTGCGAAGGAAGCTGTGATTGGCCGCAGTCTTTACTTTGAGGCATACCAGGAGCTTGAGGACTGCGTAAAGAAAGGCGGCGTGCCAAGGATTGTCGTCTTTGTGGATGACCTTGACAGGTGCTTCCCAGGGAAGGCGGTCGAACTGATCGAGAGCATCAAGCTCGTGCTGCACCTTCCCGGGTTTGTCTTCATCCTCGGCGTCAACAAGAGAATCATTCAGACCTGCGTCAGGACAAAGTACGCACGCGACTTTGGCCGGGAATCCGGGAAGGCCGACGCTGCTTCGGCGACCATAGCGGGTTCACATGAGATCGAGAAGCTCATCGAGACATCTTGTAGGGACTATTTAGACAAGATTGTGCAAGTGGAGATTCCCGTCCCCGTGCGCAAGACAAGCGAAATGACAGCGTACATCCGTGTCCTGCTCAAACAGGCCAAGGTGGTGGACGAGGCGCAAGTGAAGGATGCGGTCTCGCTGATCGCTGACGCTGGCGATCACAACCCTCGTGGCATCGTGAGATTGCTCAACCGGGTGATAGTTGCCAAGGGCATACTGACCAAGGAAGGCAAGACATTCGACCCGCTGCATCTGTTGATTCAGATGGCAACGGAGAAGGACCGCTTTGTGGTGCTCGTCAATGCTCTCGATGTATCGCTGGTTCTGGCCGATGACAAACCGGGCAAGCCGGTGACAGTCGGCGCATTGATTGCTAAGGCCCTTTCGAAGGAGCAAAGCGACAGTCAGTCGCTCGCCGCACTCAGACAAATCACGGTGGTGAGCCAGCCCGAAGTACTTGAAGGGGCAATTGGTGTGCTGAACGACAACAGGCACCTCTTGGGACTGCTTCGTTCTGACAAAGGCAGAAAGTGGCTTAGCGATCCGAAGATTCGCGAGACGATGAAGGAATCATCTGAAGGAACAAGAGCCGAAGGCAAGCCCGAGCCTGTGCAGCCGCAGGCGACCGTGCCGATGGCACAATCCCGCATAGGCATGGTGGATATCAAGCCCGGCAAGTTCACAATGGGATCGGAACAGTGCGGAGATGACGCCAAACCGCATCACGTTGAGTTGGCGAGGCACTTCTCGATTGGCGCAACGCAGGTGACCCAAGCGCAATACGAGAGCATAATGGGTGAGAACCCAAGCCGTTTCAAGGGGGCGGACCTGCCGGTTGAGAACGTCAGTTGGAACGAGGCAGCCAAGTTCTGTGAGCGGCTAACAGCCAAGGAGCGCGAAGCTGGGCGATTGCCTGAGGATAAGGAGTATCGCCTGCCCACGGAGGCCGAGTGGGAGTACTGTTGCCGCGCAGAAAGCACAACCGAGTTCTGCTTTAGTGATGATGAGAAGATGCTGGGTGAATATGCTTGGTTTGGAGAGAACTCCGAAGGCAAGACACACCCAGTTGGCAAGAAAATGCCTAATGCGTGGGGGCTGTACGACATGCACGGCAACGTATGGGAATGGTGCCAGGACTGGTATGCGGAGCAGTATCCAGCGGAAGAGCAAACGGATCCCGTCGGCCCTCCCAAGGGTGATAAGAAAGTGTTGCGCGGCGGTTCCTGGGACTCCGTTGCTCAGTACTGTCGGTCGGCATGCCGCATCAGGGGCCACCCCGTCAGCAGGTACTACCTCATCGGTTTTCGTGTTGTTGTCACCTCCAGGACTCAGTAGCGCCGGTACGGTTTTGCTTTTTGCAGTTTTGAAGATCTATGCGAGCGAAGCGAGCCCGAGCTTCCCGGGCCTTGAAGAAGGTCATTCTTACCACGACCGCTTCGGCGGCGCGCGGTCGGAATGCGCGTCAACGCTTCGTCGGCAAATGCCAACGCTTCGGCGGCGAGGCCCGGAAGAGCCTGAGAAGACGAACGGAAGAGGATTTTACCGCAGAGGACGCAGAGGTACGTGCCCAGCATCCCCTTGAAGGGTGACAGAGGGTAGGAAATACCTTGATTTGCGAGGCCCTGAAGAGCCTGAGAAGACGAGCGGAAGAAGGTTTTACCACAGAGGACGTACCCAGTATCAGCCCGAAGGCCGACAGAGGTACGTGCCCAGCATCCCCTTGAAGGGTGACAGAGGATAGGAAATACCTTGATTTGCGAGGCCCGGAAGACGGCCTTGTTCCTCATTCATCAATCATCAATCCGCATTCATCATTCTCCGTCTTGCTTTTCCCTCCTCCCCCCGCTACAATGTCTCCGTGAAACCCACCTGCATTCCCACGGTGTTCCGCGGTCGAGGGCCCCTGAGGTACTGCGCGAGCATCGTGCTGGCCGCGAGCCTCATCGCGTTCGCGGCAATTCCTGCGGTTGACTGCGAGGCCGAGGCAGCGGTCAAGCTGCCGCAGGGCGTCCGGGCGGTGTGGGATATGGGCAAGGCGTGGCGCGAGTCAACCCCGACGCAAGCGCGATACTGCATAAATGGCCTGTGGCGGTGGCAGCCGGCCGACGCAGCGGCCGACAAGGTCCCTGACGACGGCTGGGGATATTTCAAGGTTCCGGGATGCTGGCCTGGCATCACCGACTACATGCAGAAGGATTGCCAGACGGTCTATGCCAACCCCGCGTGGAAGGATACGGCCCTGGCCGGCATCACCGCCGCGTGGTACCAGCGCGAGGTGGTCATCCCTGCCGGCTGGGCGGGGAAGCGCGTTGCCCTTATCGCCGACACCGTGAACTCCTTCGCGGCCGTGTACGTTGACGGGCATAAGGCTGGCGATATCCGCTATCCCGCGGGAGAACTCGACCTCACGGCCACCTGTCGGCCCGGCACACGCATGCTTTCCATCCTTGTTATAGCAATGCCCCTTAACGGCGTGATGCTGTCGTACAACGATACGGCTTCCGCCCGGCAGGTCAAAGGCTCGGTGGCACGGCGCGGCCTCTGCGGCGATGTGTTCCTTGCTATGACGCCCACCGCGGCCCGCGTAACCGATGTCCGGACAGAGACTTCCGTGCGCAAGGGCGAGATCTCGCTCGATGTCGGACTTACGGGGCTCGCGGCAGACGCGAAGTACTCCCTGCGCGCGACCGTCACCGACAAGGGCAAGCCGGTTACCGAGTTCACGAGCCCCATTTTCAAGTCCGCCGACGCGAAGGGCGACCGCTTCGCATTTTCCTGGCAGTGGCGGCCCGACAAGATGTGGGATCTGAACACCCCGCAGAATATGTTCGACCTGTCGGTAAGCTTGCAGGACGCCGGGGGGAAGGCGCTGGACGTCTCGCTGCCCGAACGGTTCGGGTTCCGCGAGTTCTGGATTGACGGGCGGGACTTCTACCTCAACGGCACCCGCATTTTCCTGTCGTGCGTGCCGATCGACAACGCGCAGATCAGCGCGGGGCTCGCGACGTACGCGGGGACGCGCGAGAGCCTCGACCGCCTGAAGAGCTTCGGCATCAACTTCCTGTACACCCACAACTACGGCTGCGAGCCCGGTTCTCACCTGGGATTCACCGAGATGCTGCGGGCCGCCGACGACGCGGGGGTGCTGATCTCGCTGTCGCAGCCCCACTTCGGCCACTACGAATGGAAGGCCGCCGACGCCGACAAGGCCAACGGGTACGCGCGGCACGCCGAGCACTACGTGCGCGTCGCGGGGAACCATCCGTCGGTTGTCTTTTACTCGATGAGCCACAACGCCACCGGCTACAGCGAGGATATGAACCCCGACCTGATAGACGGAAGGTACGACAAGCGCGACACGTGGTCGCAGAACAACGCGGCCCTTGCACTGCGCGCGGAGGCCATTGTGAGGGACCTCGACCCGGGGCGCATCGTGTATCACCATTCGTCGGGCAACCTGGGCTCGATGCACACCAGCAACTTCTACCCCAACTTTGTGCCCATCCAGGAGATGTCCGACTGGTTCGAGCATTGGGCGACCGAGGGCGTGAAGCCGATGTTCACGTGCGAATACGGCGCGCCGATAACGTGGGACTGGATGATGTACCGCGGGTGGTACAAGGGCGTCCGGACCTTTGGCAGCGCCAAGGTGCCGTGGGAGTTCTGCATCGCGGAATGGAACGCGCAATTCCTTGGCGACCACGCGTACGAAATCAGCGAGCGCGAGAAGGCAAACATTCGGTGGGAGGCAAAGCAATTCCGCGCGGGCAGCCTGTGGTATCGCTGGGACTACCCGACTGAGGTGGGTTCGAGCCTGCTGGAGGAGCGCTTCCCCGTGTTCGCGGCGTACCTCAGCGACAACTTCCGCGCGTTCCGCACTTGGGGTGTGTCGGCGACCTCGCCGTGGGAGCATGGCGCTTTCTGGAAGCTGCGCGAGGGGATGAACCGCAACGCCCGCACGGACTTCAGGCTGGATTTCGACGATATCCAGCGCCCCGGCTTCAGCCCCGACTACATTGCGGAGCGCTACGAGCGGATGGACCTTGCCTATGAGCGTACCGACTGGGTGGCAACACCGGCCGCGCAGGCCCTGATCCGCAACAACAGGCCGCTGCTGGCCTACATCGGCGGCAAGCCCGACCGCTTCACCAGCAAAGATCACAACTTCATCGGGGGCGAAACGGTGGAGAAGCAGGTCATCGTGATCAACAGCTCGCGCGAGGCCGTCACGTGCGACGGCCAGTGGTCGGTATCCCTGCCGACGCCAATAAGCGGAACCTGGCAGGTTACGGTGGCACCGGGGGCGCAGGAGCGGATGCCGATCAAGTTCGCTCTGCCCGACAACACGCCGCCCGGCGCATATGAGATGACGGCCACTGTGAAGTTCGGCCGTGTCGAGACCCAGAAGGACGCGTTCACCATAAATGTGCTCCCTAAGCCAATACCCGTAGCACCGGTCGGCGCGGTAGCGTTGTACGACCCATCAGGGGAGACCGGCAAGCTGCTGACCGCGATGGGGCTCGCCTTCACGGCCGTAGGGGCAAAGACCGATCTGGCAAAATTCGACACGCTGATAATCGGCAGGGGCGCCCTGACCTTGGACGGGCCGGGCCCGGATGTCGGACGCGTTCGCGACGGCCTCAAAGTGATAATGTTCGAGCAGGGCAGCGAGGTCCTGGAGAAGCGGTTCGGCCTTCGCGTGGTGGAATACGGCCTCAGGCAGGTCTTCCCGCGCGTCCCCGACCACCCGCTGCTGACCGGGCTGTCACCCGCACAACTGCACGACTGGCGGGGCGAGGCGACGCTCACTCCGTCCCGCTTGAATTACCGGATCAGCGAGAAGCTGAACATGGTCCCCGTGGTGGACTGGTGCGGCATCGAAGTGTCGCGCGTCTGGCGTTGCGGCAACCGGGGCAACGTGGCCTCCGTGCTTATCGAGAAGCCCGCGAGGGGCGACTTTATGCCTATTCTGGACGGTGGCTACGCGCAGCAGTACGCGTCGCTGATGGAGTACCGGGAAGGCAAGGGGATGGTTCTGTTCTGCCAAATGGATGTGACGGGGCGCACGGAAGGCGATCCCGCCGCGGACCTGTTAGTGCGCAATATCCTGCGCTACGCCTCGACGTGGAAGCCGACCCCGCGCCGCACGGCGCTGTACATCGGCGAGGCTGCAGGCAAGGCATGGCTTGAGGCCGCGGGCATCCTGGCCGGGACTTACGACGGCGGCAAGCTCACGCGCGATACCGTGCTGGTTGTCGGGCCTGGGGGCGGACGCCAGGCGGCGAAGTACGCTGCGGCAATCGGGGGCTGGCTCAGGTCCGGCGGCTGCCTGATGGCGGTGGGACTCGACGAGGCCGAAGCCAATGCAATTCTGCCGTTCAAGGTGAAGATGAAGGCGGCCGAGCACATCGCGGCGTTCTTCGAGCCCCCCGGTGCGGGGACACTGCTTGCGGGCATCGCGCCTGCCGATATCCACAACCGGGATCCGCGCGACTATGCACTGGTCACAGGTGGCGCGAAGCCTGTCGGGGATGGCGTGCTGGCGGTCGCCGACGGGGTTGACGTGGTGTTCTGCCAGATGGCGCCCTGGCAGTTTGCCGACTACGCGAACAAGATGAACCTTAAGCGCACATTCCGCCGCACTTCGGTGCTGGTGGCGCGCATCGCCGGCAATATGGGCGTGGGATGCGCAACTCCGCTCCTGGTGCGGTTCAGTTCACCCGTCGCCGCCGACGGTACCGAGAAGCGCTGGCTCACCGGGTTCTACCTCGACGAGCCGGAGGATTGGGACGATCCCTACCGCTTCTTCAGGTGGTGAGAGTTGAGGAGTCGCGTTTTACCCACCATCACCTCAACCTCGTGTAATATTCATATAGAGGGTGCAAGTTGGGCAGAGGATCGGAGAGGATTAGCCGCCAAGCCGCCAAGTCGAGTTCAACGAGACCCGCCTCAGGAGGGGTCGCCAAGTGAGAAGAGGCAGAATTGCGAAGCCAAAGAAAAGGCAGAGGAGCCAAGCTGATCCGGAATGTCGCGATCGCGATTATGGCTGCGGCCATGCTGCTGCTGTTGTCATATTCCGCAATAGACATTGCATACCTGAGCGGCCCCGTTCCGGTCGCGGCTGTGACGCTATCCGGCGACGGTGGCAAGTGGGTGGTGATTAACCGCAAGGGGGAGCGGCAGGGCACAGGAGCCTATGTCTACGCGGCGCAATTCAGCGAAGGGCTTGCGGCGGTGTCCGACGGCCTTGGCTGGGGATATGTTGATACCTCAGGCAAGCTGGTCATCCCCTGCAAGTTCTCCCGCGCGGGAGAATTTCACGATGGGCTCGCGCCGGTGAAGACGGGAGGAAGGAGCCTTTTCGGGGGAGAGGCAAGGTGGAATGGTCGCCGTCAGACCAGTAGTATCGACGAAGAGGTAAAAGGTGGCTGGGGATACATCAACAAATCCGGGGAGTACCAGTTCAGCCAGGAGAATCTCGACTATGCCTGGGAGTTTTACGAGGGAAAAGGCATCGTCTTGAAGGATGGCCGCGGATACTCCATCAGCATCGATGGAACGCTCTCAGAGGATACTTACCGCCCCAGGATCCGTCATCTGTCTGAAGAAGAGGAGGAAAGGGAAAAGGAGGAGGAGAAGGAGAGGATGACTATCCCGACTCCGGAGGAGTCGGAATCCAAGCTATCCGGATACATGCTTGATGACAAATGGGTGATCGAACCCACATTCGAAAGAGCGGATTACTTCAGTGAGGGACTGGCAGCAATCCAGGAAAATGGAAAATGTGGATATATCGACTTGACCGGTACGATCCGGATCGAAACGGACTTTGAGGGCGCGGGCCGCTTCAAAGAGGGCCTCGCTGCGGTCAAGGTCAATGGGAAGTGGGGGTACATAGACAAAACCGGCAGCATTGTGATTGAACCGAGGTTCGACGGGGCCGACTGGTTCGAGAATGGGCTTGCCAGGGTGACAATCGCTGGCAAAGTCGGGATTATCAACAAGCAGGGGGAGATAGTCATTCCCTGCATATATAGCGTTGTGTTTTTCTCGTCCGGAGAAGGCTACGACGCTGGCATCGGCACCACCAGGATCGGGGACAAGTTTGGTTTCGTTCGGGCAGATGGCTCTGTAATCTGCGAGCCCCAATTCGATGAGCAAGGGAGCTTCCGGGGAGGCTACGCAGCAGTCAAGAAGGAGGGAGGCTGGAACCTGATCGACAGAAACGCTCGCCCTCAATATGACTTGCCGCTCGATAAGATCGAGGTTGAAGACGATTCCGCAATCGTCTCACGGGGAGGCAAGAAAGGCTACTTCAACAAGCTGACCGGAAAGAAGACCGAGGTCATTTACGACGAAATCCATGGGTGGGATAAGGACTTGCTCATTGGCACAAGGGACGGGTGCAAGTGGCTGATTTCCGAGACCGACTACCGGGAAACGGGCCTTGCATTCGAGGATATTGGCTGGGGCTATGGGGATCGCATCCGTTTCAAAAAGAACGGCCTGTGGGGATTTCTGGACGCGTCATTGAAGGTCAAAATCCCCCCCATGTACATTGAAGAAGACAGCTTCTATGGTGACAATGCCCCGGTCAGAACGCTGAGAGGATGGGGTTTTATCGACAGGGAGGGGCGCGTGGTTGTCGAGCCCCAGTACGCGGAGCTTGCGCCTGCGCCTTATGACGAAGATTGCGGGTTCGCGAAGCTTGCGGTTGGTCCGCGGATGCAGCTTGCCGATAGCTTTGGCCGACTAATCGGCGTGGTGTTTGAGCAGATCTGCTCCTTCCACGAGGGCCTTGCGGCAGCAATGTCCGCTGGCAAGTGGGGCTACATCGATGCTCGCGCAAGGACTTGCATCCCCATGCGATTTGCCGCTGCGGGTGACTTCTCGGAGGGGCTTGCCCCGGTATGCAATGGCAGCAAATGGGGCTATATCGGCTTGGACGGCACAACCGCCATTCCATTCGATTTTGACTCAGCAGAGAGCTTTGGCGAGGGGCTCGGCCTGATCACCAGAGGCGGGAAGTGGTACTTCATAGACAAGACCGGTACTGTTTCGCTTGGCCCCTACGATTACCCAGTGCTTGGATTCGAGGGGGCCTTTGCGTGGGTCAGCGATGGAAAGCAGGATTGGGCGCCCATCAACCATACGGGAAGGAAGGATGAAAGCCGCGTCAGGAAAGACAAGACGATTTCCGAGATGGTCGCCCTTAGGGAAGCAGGGAACCTGCGGTACGAAAATCCAGCATTTGCCCCGGTCGTCGAAACAGATTCCATCCTGCCTTCGGCTGAAGGGCTGCGCGGATTTGGCCGCGAAGAGTGGCTGGCCAGAGGCGGAATCGAAGGAGTCGGTGACATTGAGGGCAGAGTCATCTCCCCGCCGATGTTCGACTCCATACGGAACTTCTCCTGCGGTTTGGCTCTGGCAGAAAGGAACGGGCGGACATGTTTCGTCCGAACGAACGGAACAATTGCCTTCTTTTCCCCCAGGGAGAGCGAATACACCTGTGTCTTCAATGAGGGTTACGCCAGGGTTCGCGGAGAACGTGGATGCAACTTCCTGGATAGACAAGGCAATCTGATCTGCGATGAATGGTACTCAGGAAGCTGGGATTTTTCCGAAGGACTGGCTTCTGCCTCCCGGGGGAAAGAGGGATTCATAGATGGAACCGGGGAATTTGTCATTCCTCCGAAGTATGAATCGGCACGTTCGTTTTGTTCCGGCCTTGCGCTGGTTGAGACGATCGACGGCTGGACCGCAATTGACCACAACGGCACGCAGCAGTTCCCCCCGATGAACTGCGAGATCGATGATTTCACTGGTGAATATGCCGTTGTCCGCGAGAATGAAGTGGCACGGTTCATCACCCGGAAGGGGGAGTTCGTCAACACCCGATTCACCGATATCGAGGATCCTGCCGGTCGAGACATAGGGATTGACCCGGCTGTCGGCATCAAGTCATACTACCGTGTTGCAACCTTCGTTTCCGGCTTGGCAGCGGTCGCCTTTAAGTACAGCCGAGATGGGTACGTACTTGACTTGAAGTCGGGCAAGGCGCGCAAAGTTCGTGATTTCCAGACAACCTACATACCAGCGAAATCCGGTCCGGTCATCGCCTGGGCAGCAACCGAAGAGGGAGGATGGGGCGCACTGGACGAGAACCTTGCCTGGGTCATTCCTCCAGATTTCGCCTTCATCGAGGAGTTCTCCGAGGGGCTGGCGTTCGCAGCGCTCGACGGAGTTACCGGCTACATTGACGTCAGCGGTAAGTGGGCGTTCACTCTTCCGATAGACCGCGGGGAGCCCTTCAGGCACGGCGTCGCCTGGGTCGAGACTGAGAACGGCAATTTCTGGATTAACAGGAAGGGACAAAAGGCCCGACTGGCTGACGCTGACAGCGACGACGCGAGATTCTGTTCATACGAAGGAGGGACTGCGGGCTTCTTCGACCTGAAGGGAGAGATAGCGATTAGCCCTTGGTTCAATGAGGTAAGGTCTTTTGCAGGAGGACTGGCGTCAGTGCAGAACGACAATCACCTCTGGGGCTTCATAGACAAGTCCGGGGCGTACATAATCCAGCCGAAGTTCACTGAAACAGGCGATTTTTCTGAAGGCCTCGCGGCGGTGCTGGTTGGCGACAAGCAGAATGGCCTCTGGACGTTTGTTGACCGGAAGGGCAACCAGATCCACGAGCCCTACTTCGACGAGGTGCGCGCCTTCCACCAGGGGCTCGCGGCAGTGCGGCGCGGCGCGCTCTGGGGCTATATGGACAAGCACGGCTGGATGGTCTTCCCGCTGCAGTTCAACTCCGCAGGGGATTTCATGATGGAGGAAGCGAGATGACAAGCCGGGGCAGCATGTTCCGCCGCCTGTTGGCCGCCGCGCTTGGCGCTGCGGCTCTCCTCGTTCTTCTCGCCTTCACGGAAGGCGATTTGGCCCGTCTCGCAGGCCCCGTTCCCTTCGCAACTGTGACGCTATCCGGCGACGGGGGCAAGTGGGTGGTGATCAACCGCAAGGGGGAGCGGCAGGGCACCGGTGCATTCGTGTATGCCGGTGGGTTCAGCGAAGGGCTCGCAGCGGTCTGCGACGGCACCGCCTGGGGCTACGTGGACACCAAGGGCAAGATAGTTATCCCCTGCAAATTCTCCCGTGCCGGGGAGTTCCACGAAGGCTTCGCGCCGGTGAGGGTGGGGGGCAGAAGCCTGATCGGGGGAGAGGCAGAATGGGATAACTCCGCGTTCAAGTATGACGTGAGTCCGGAAGTTGCCGGTAACTGGCGTTACATAATGAAATCGGGCAAGTACGCATTCGAAGGGGAATTCGACTATGCGTGGGAGTTTCGCGATGGACAAGGAGAGGTTGTCAAGTCCGGGGAGAATCTCTACGTCCGCCCTGACGGCACTCTCGACGATGAGCGCTACTATGAGGAACCTCCGGAAGAACCGGAGGAAGCCGATGCCAAGGTATGTCCCTATTATGCATCAAAGGATTTCAGAGGCCTGTATGGCTACCAAGTCGCTGGCAAGTGGGTCATAGAGCCGCAGTTTCAGAATGCTATGAACTTCGAGGAAGGAATGGCCGCCGTGGAGGACGACGGCAAATGGGGCTTCATCGATCTCGAGGGCATCGTGCGGATCGAGATGGAATATGACGACGTATGGTCTTTCAACGAGGGTTATGCACCTGCCGAACTCGACGGAAAATGGACATTCCTGCGCAAGGATGGGAGCCACCTGACCGATGTCGAGTACGACGAAGTCTCCGATTTCGAGCATGGCAGAGCCGTGGTCGCAGTGGGCGGAAAGTATGGTGTCATCGATGGCGATGGAACGTACATAATTCCTATGATCTACGATCATCTGCTCCTCGACGTGGCGCAGCCGGTCGGGTGGATAACCGTGGGGAAAAAGACCGGCCTGATCAGCTTGGACGGGAAGGTGATCTGCGAGCCGCTCTTCGACGATTACGAGCAGTTTGAGGGCTCCTGTGCCGCGGTGGAACTGGATGGAGAATGGAACTTCATCAATACAAGGGCCGAGCCCCAGTTCGACGTCCCCCTTGAGAGCGTTGATACCCGGAACGACTATGCGATCGTGTCTCGCGGAGGCAGGAGTGGCTGTTTCAATCTGGTTACATGTGCAAAGTCTGAACTGATTTATGACGATTTTGAGCCGCTGTGGGACGGTCCGATGTTGCTTGCCTTGAAGAACGGAAACCAAGTTGTCCTGTCGCCCGACACCTGCAAGGAACTGACCCCCGAATTCGACGAGATCGGTATGTGCCGGGACGACATGTGGACCTACGAGTTCAACGGTTTGTGGGGGATTCTGGACTCCTCCTGGAAAGTGATTGTCAAGCCTGAGTACCTGGAAATCCGCGACTTCGTCAACGGTCTGGCCGCCGTGCGCTCCCTCGCGGGATGGGGATTCGTTGACGAGAAGGGGATAGCCGTTGTTGCTCCGGGTTTCGCCGGAGTTTTGGATTGGAGCGGCGAAGCCGCCATGGCAAGACTGGGCTGCGATGGCCGTGCGGCCCTGGTGGAAGGCAGCGGATTCGTCCTTCGCGGGACATTTGATGAGGTGGGGGAATTCAAGGTGGGCCTTGCCCCTGCCAGGCAGTCCGGGAAGTGGGGGTTCATCGATACCTCCGGTCGCATCCGGATTCCCATGCAGTTCGACTTCGCGGGCTCGTTCAGTCTCGGGCTCGCGCCCGTCTGCCTGGGCGGAAAATGGGGCTACGTCAATTGCAGCGGCGCTCAGGTAATTCCCATCGTGTATGACTACGCCGAGCCCTTCAGCGAGGGTTACGGTGTGGTAACAAAGGACGGCCAGTGGCTTTTCCTCGATGTCTCCGGCGCAACCGCTTTCCGTCCTTTCGACTACCCCGTTTCCGGTTTTCAAGAGGGCTTCGCATGGATTAGCGATGCGTTCGATGCTTGGAAGCGGATGGACACGCACGGGGTCTTCCACAGCGGCGGAAGCCCCGGCTATAATACCGATGTTGACCCGCAATCGCTGGAGTGCATCCTCAATCCTCTGGCGGGGGTTGAATATTCCTCCCTGCTGCCCCTGTCGGAAAATCTCAGGGGAATTGTCTGGCGTCGCCCAATAAAGGGCATCCGCGACATAGAGGGCAGGATTACTTGTCTCCCACAATTCGAGGACGTTTATTCTTATTCGGAAGGTCTCTTGCTGGCAGAGGTCGGGCATCGGCGGAAGTTCCTTCGCCTTGATGGTTCGGTGGCCCTCGAACCGTCTGAGGGGATGTACTTTGCTTCACCGTTTTACGAAGGCCTTGCAGAGGTCTTCCTCGACAAGAGGGCGTCGTACATTGACAGGAGCGGCCGCATCGCGTTCGACAAGTGGTTCCAGGACGCCGGTAGTTTCCACGAGGGCCTGGCGCGTGTCACGATAGACAACCAATGCGGGTTCATTGACAAATCGGGTGCCATTGTCATTTCACCCCGCTACAAAACCGCGAGAGATTTCTATGCGGGGCTCGCAATCGTTGAAACCCCGAACGGATACACCGCAGTGGACAAGTCCGGGATCGAGCAGTTCCCACCCATCCCGTGGGATATCCATGACTTCGAGGGAGAGTATTCCTGCGCATGGCAGGATGACTCATTTCACATCATAAACCGGAAGGGCGAGGTCCTCGATAGGAAGCTGGCTGACCTCGACGCTCCGGATGCCCCCGCAGTCAATATCGGCGACGGAATAGATGCGGAGATCATGTGGCTTTACGGCGAAATCGCACTGGTCCAGTCGTTGGCAGGGCTGCCCGACTTCGTATTCAACATCCGAACAGGGCGAATGCGCAAGGTGGGGATTTCTCCATGGCCGATGGTCTCCACAGTTGCCGGACGGATATCCGCGAAAGCGCCCGGCGCAAGCGGGAGATTCGGCGTCCTTGACACAGACCTGAACTGGGTTGTCCCGCCGGAATATGACGAAGTGGGGCCATTCTCCGAGGGGCTGGCTTTCGCCCGCCGTGGCGAGCGGAGAGGCTACATCGACGTTACCGGCAGATGGGCCATCGAGTTTGATCGAGGCCGGGGAGCCCCATTCAGATATGGCGTTGCGCGCATTGACGACAACACTGACGGAACGTGGTGGATCAACCGGCAGGGGAAGAGGGCGACCCTCGCCGATGCGACCTGCGAGGCAGGTCGGTACGAGGTATTCGAGGGCGGCAGAGCTGGCTTCTTGGATAGTGAGGGTTGTCTTGTGATTTACCCCTCCTTCCTGGACATCCACTCCTTCTCCCAGCACCTTGCCGCCGCTATGGATGAGAAGTCCCTCTGGGGCTTCATCAATCCTTCCGGCGATTACGTCATCCGGCCGCAGTTCGCTGAGGTCGGCGACTTCACGGAGGGCTTTGCAGCCGTAATGGCCAAGGTCGGTCAGGACTTCCTCTGGACGTTCATCGACAAGACCGGCAACCAGATCCACGAGCCCTACTTCGACGAGGTACGCCCGTTTCACCAGGGGCTTGCGGCGGTGCGGCGCGGCGCGCTCTGGGGCTATATGGACAAGCACGGCTGGATGGTCTTCCCGCTGCAGTTCGATGCGGCCGGGGATTTTATGCTGGAGGAAGCGAAATGACAAGCCGGGGCAGCATGTTCCGCCGCCTGTCGGCCTCTGCGCTTCTCACCGCTGCTCTGCTGATACTGCTGTCGTTCACGGAGGCCGATTTGGCCCGCTTCGCAGGCCCCGTTCCATTTGCGACTGTGACGCTATCCGGTGACGGCGGCAAGTGGGTGGTGATCAACCGCAAGGGGGAGCGGCAGGGCACCGGTGCATTCGTGTATGCCGGCGGGTTTAGCGAAGGGCTCGCGGCGGTCTGCGACGGCCTTGGCTGGGGCTATGTCGATAACAAGGGCGTTTTGGTCATTCCATGCAAGTTCTCACGGGCGGGAGAATTTCATGACGGGTTTGCGCCAGTTAGGGTAGTGGGCCGGGATGTTATCGGGGGATACAGCGTGGAAGAGTCGAGCATGGGGACAGGAAATGTGAGCGCAGAGATAAGCGGCGGCTGGCATTACGTCACCAAGTCCGGGCAATTTGCGTTCGAGCGGAGTTTTGACTATGCTGAGCCGTTCCATGAGGGTGAAGGGAAGGTCCTGATAGACGGCTACTGGGCATATCTTTCGAGGGATGGGCATTTAGCAAGCTACAGGGAGCGTCACCCCACAACGAGACCGCGTTCCGATGCAGGCGACGAGCCCGTAGTCTGCTGCGACGAGACAGGGATGTACGGCTTCAAGCTCGGTGACAATTGGATCACAGCGCCCGAGTTTACTGAGGCGGAAGAGTTCCGTGATGGGATGGCCGCCGTCAAGGAGAACGGCAGATGGGGCTTCATCGATCTGACCGGCAAGATCGTGGTCGAAACCGACTTCGATCGGGTGGAGTCATTCAAAAATGGCTTTGCTGCCGTCAAGATCAACGGCAAGTGGGGGCTGGTGCGCAAGAACGGTACTTACCTTGCCGAGCCCATATACGACGAAGAACCGTTATTTGCCGGTGGAAAGGGGGTCCTGACGCTCGCCGGGAAGGATGGCGTCATTGACGGAACCGGGAAGATCGTGGTCCCATTCACGTACGATGGCATTTTCTTCGGGTACGAACATTGGCAGGACAGAGACATCGCTTTCACGCGGATCCGCGACAAGTTTGGCTTTGTCCGCGCTGATGGAGCCATTATTTCTCCGCCGGTCTTCGACGAAATGGGGCTTTTCGAAAACGGCTACGCTTGCGTGAAAAAGGACGGTGCCTGGAACGTCATAGACCGGCAGGGCCTCCCGCAGTACGACATTCCTCTCGACCGCGCGCAATCGTCCGGCGACTGGGTCCTTGTCACGAAGGACGGCAAGAAGGGTGTCTTCAATACAGTTACAGGCGCAAAGTCAGCGATATTCTATGATGATATCGATCGAAGAGGGGATCGTCCACTGACTCTCACCATTGGATCGAAGAAGCAGCTTATGACGTTCAGTGACTGCCGCGAGGTAGGCCCAGAGTTCGACGAGATCCGCTGGCCCCACGAAGGGATGACTGCCTTCAAGACCGCCGGGCTGTGGGGATTCCTTGACTCTGGCTACAATATCGCCGTCCGTCCGGCATACCTCGCTGTGGAGAGTTTCAGCAACGGCCTTGCAGCGGTGAAGACCACGACTGGCTGGGGATACGTAGATACTACGGGGAAAATGGTCATCGGATCCCAATACGCGGAGGTAAAGCCCTGGGGCGGGGAATTCACGATGGTGAGGACCTTTGTTGGTGCGCAAGTTTCGCTTATTGATCCGTTCGGCGAGTCCATTGGCAGTCTGTTCGAGGCAGTAGGCGACTTCACGGAGGGGCTTGCACCGGCGAAGCGTTCGGGAAAGTGGGGATACATCGACACAGGTGGGAACACTCGAGTCCCGATGCATTTTGACGAGGCTGGAGATTTCGCATTCGGCCTTGCCCCGGTTCGCCTCGCCGAAAAGTGGGGTTATGTCGACCACTGCGGTGTTTTGGCGATCCCTGCGGAGTATGACTCAGCGGACAAGTTCAGGGAAGGGCTCGCATTGGTTTCGAAGGCGGGCATATGGTCGTTCCTCGACGGGAAAGGCACCCTCGTCCTGGGACCATTCGATGCTCCCGTTCTCGCCTTCAAAGATGGCTTTGCCTGGACTCGCGCGCGGGATCGCGAATGGGTGCCATTCGACCTCAAGGGCATCCGGGATTATGATCACGGTCGCTGGGACGCTGACTCTGAAATGGAGTACAGTTGGAGAAACGGGGATCTATTCGTCCCGAGGGTCGGCTTCACCCCTGAGATTGCCTGCAAGTCCGTCGGCCCAGCATCTGAAGGCTTCAGGTGTTTTGCGGCGAAAACGGACGCGATGCATGGGATCCGAAGCATCGATGGAACCACATCCTGTCCACCACGCTATGAGCATATGCGGCCGTTCTCCTGTGGGCTTGCACAAGCTAAGTTGAACGAGCGATACCTGTTTGTACGACCAGATGGAAGCATCGCCTTTTTCACCCCTGAAGGAACCACCTCGGCCGGGGACTACAAAGACGGCTTTGCTTGGATTCGCACGCAGAAGGGCGCGAATTTCCTCGACTTGGAGGGCCATGTCCTGTGCGAAAGGTGGTTAGAGGGAACCTATGACTTTTCCGAGGGTCTCGCAACGGTGGTAGAAGACGGTCTCTGGGGCTATGTTGACTTGTCGGGGAATGTCGCAATCCCCCCGCGGTTTCGGTTCGCGCGTCCTTTCTCCTCTGGGCTCGCAGTGGTTCAGACCCTCGACGGTTGGACAGCGATAGATAAGTCCGGTAAGGAGCAGTTCGTTCCGCTTCCGGACGAGGTCACCGATTTCTCCGGAGGCTTCGCCTGCTCGAGGAGTTCTTCTGCCCATTGGTTCTTCGACCGGAAAGGCGAAAGATCTCGCACGCGGTTCACTCTAAAGGTGGGATTCCCCGATGTTCCTGCAGAACTCAACCTCGATACGGCGACGATGCAAAACGTGACCGCATGGGGAAACAACGGCGAATTCGCGACAGTAACCATTGCCGGACGTGGCTGCTTCTTACTCAATCTGCGCACCGGAAACGCCCTCTCCGTGGCCTCCTGCAATCTATGTGAAGGCCTTGGCCTCTCAGCCGACCTTGTGATAGCTTCGCCGCTGGGAAAGAGCGACAAATTCGGCGCGGTGGACAAGGACCTTTGCTGGGTGTTTCCTCCGGAATTCTCTGAAATGAAGTGCTTTTCCGAGGGTCTCGCCTACGCAGAACGCGACGGAGTCACCGGCTACATTGACGTCAACGGCAACTGGGCGTTCACGCTTCCGATAGATGACGGGGAGCCCTTCAGGCACGGTGTCGCCCTCATCTACACCAAGCAGGGAAGTCTCTGGATTAACCGGCAGGGGAAGAAAGCCACTCTCGCGGATGCCGACAACGACGACGCCCGGTACGAGTCTTTCAAGGCTGGCCGTGCCGGTTACTTCGACCTGAAGGGACGGGTCGCCATCCCTGCCTGGTTCGCAGAGACAAGAACATTTTCTCAAGGGCTCGCGTCAGTCCGGAGTCTGGATGGCCTCTGGGGCTTCATAGACAAGTCCGGGGCGTACATAATCCAGCCGAAATTCACTGAAACGGGCGATTTTTCTGAAGGGCTCGCGGCGGTGCTGGTTGGCGACAAGCAGAATGGCCTCTGGACGTTTGTCGACCGGAAAGGCAACCAGATCCACGAGCCCTACTTCGACGAGGTGCGCGCCTTCCACCAGGGGCTCGCGGCAGTGCGGCGCGGAGCGCTCTGGGGCTATATGGACAAGCACGGTCAGATGGTCTTCCCGCTGCAGTTCGATGCGGCCGGGGATTTTATGCTGGAGGAAGCGAAATGACAAGCCGGGGCAGCATGTTCCGCCGCCTGTCGGCCGCCGCGCTTCTCACCGCGGCTCTGCTGATACTGCTGTCGTTCACGGAGGCCGATTTGGCCCGCTTCGCAGGCCCCGTTCCATTTGCGACTGTGACGCTATCCGGTGACGGTGGCAAGTGGGTGGTGATCAACCGCAAGGGGGAGCGGCAGGGCATCGGGGCCTATGTCTACGCGGGAAAATTCAGCGAAGGACTCGCGGCGGTCTGCGACGGCACGGCCTGGGGCTATGTGGACACCAAGGGCAAGATAGTTATCCCCTGCAAGTTCTCACGGGCTGGGCAGTTTCATGATGGGTTTGCGCCGGTCCAGGTGGGCGGATCGAGCCTCACGGGCGGCGAGGCCCACTGGGACTTCCACACACGAAGGTGGGCGGTGGCCCCTGAGGACAGCGGAGGATGGCATTACATCGGGAAGTCCGGTGCGTACGCTATAGACAGGGAGTTCGAGTTCGCATGGGAGTTCTCTGAGGGAAAGGGGGGCGTGCTGGCCTGGGGCGAGCGGCTCGCTCTTCTTCCTGATGGAACGCTGATCGATCCGCGCAAAGAGCCAGGCGCTCGTAGATACGCGGATCCTGATAATGAGCCGTATCCGATAGCTGGAGACAACAACCTCCATGGCTTCAAGCGCAACGACGAATGGGTGATCGATCCGCAGTTCCAGGACGCAGAGAGATTCAGTGAAGGAATGGCCGCAGTAGAAGAGAACGACAGGTGGGGCTTCATTGACCTTTCAGGCATCGTCCGCATCGAGACGGACTTCGAAGAGGTCCTTCCTTTCAGTGAAGGCTTGGCCGCGGTACGTGCTCACGGGAAGTGGGTATATTTGCGCAAGGACGGCAGCCGCCTGAACGATGTCGAGTACGACGACGCCACGAGCTTTGAGGACGGAAATGCCGTAGCGGCGGTGAAAGGAAAATACGGCATCCTCGGCCCGGATGGACGTTTTCTGGTTCCGCCTCTTTGGGACTACCTCTACTTCGACCGCTACCAGCCGGTCGCGTGGGTGAAAATGGGCGGGAAGTACGGTCTCATCCGCATGGATGGAACGGTGATCTGCGAGCCTGAGTTCTTTGACCACGAGGATTTTCACGAGAGGTTCGCGGCGGTCAGGAAAGACGATGGCTGGAACCTCATTGATACTAATGGGGCGCTACAGTACGACAAAGGGGTCGAGCGCGTTTACCGAATTGCCTACGATATCGTTTTCTCCGGCAACAAACAGGGCTTTTTCGATCCTGTAACGGGAGCGAAGTCCGCCATAATCTATGACAGCATCGATAAGAGAGATGATGGCTTCTTCGATGTGACTCGGAACGGGAAGCACTGCATTTTGTCGCCGCGCGATGCTCGTGAAGTGGGGCCGGAATTCGACGAGATCCGCCCATCGGTTGGAGGGCTGACAGCATACAGGGCAGACGGACTGTGGGGCTTTGCAGACGAGGCTTGGAACGTAGCCGTCCGACCCGAGTATCTTGAGGTCCGGGACTTCTGCAATGGCCTCGCACCTGTGAAAGCCCCTTCGGGCTGGGGGTATGTCGACGTAACCGGGAAGGTCGTCCTCGATCCGACATATCTCGATATCACGTCCTGGAGCGGGGACGGTACGCTGGCGAAGCTCGAAGGGAAGGACAGGGTAGCCCTTGTGGACGCCTTTGGCGCGTTCGTCAGTGGAGAGTTGGAACGCATTGGAGACTTTTCAGAGGGCCTCGCACCTGCGAGGCTGGCGGGCAAGTGGGGGTTCATCGACTACCGGGGCAGAGTTCAGATCCCCATGAAGTTCGGGCAGGCAGGCATGTTTGGTTGCGGCCTTGCTCCGGTGTTCCTTGGCCTGAAATGGGGCTATGTCAACCGCGATGGCGAACTCGCCGTTCCCGCCCAATACGTTTCAGCCGAGCCCTTCAGCGAGGGCCTTGGCGTGGTGGAGAAGAGCGGCAAGTGGTTCTTCCTCGACGTCACCGGTTCGGTCGTGCTGGGGCCGTACGACCGGCCTGTTCTGGGTTTCAGGGACGGCCATGCCTGGATCCAGCCACGGAAAGACGAATGGGTGCCCATTGATCGGAATGGAGTCGCCGACGATTCCCAGAGAGTGAGTTACCTGTCCACAGAAGAGGCGAGGCAGCGCCAGGCGGAAGGCCAGCTTCCGCCGAGAGGCAACTCCTTGGCGGGAGTCACCTACAGTTGCTTGCTCCCAGTCTCGGAAGGTCTGAGGGGATTTGCCTGCTGGGATAAGATGAAGGGCATTCGGGACATCGAGGGCAGAATCCTCAGCCGTCCTCAGTATATGAGGCTCGAAGCGCCTTCCGACGACCTGATGCTTGCAGAGGCCGGTGGCCGAAAAGTCTTTCTCCATCTGGACGGATCCCTCGCGATCGAGCCGACGGATGGGATCACTTTCGAGTCGTCGTTTTCTGAAGGGCTCGCCGTGGTTCGCTCAGAAAAAGGGATGTCGTTTATCAATGTCGAAGGCAAATTGGCATTCGACAAGTGGTTCGAGCAAGCAGACGTGTTCTCTGCTGGCCTGGCTCCCGTCAGGGAAAACGGACTGTGGGGGTTCGTCAACCATTTGGGAGACTCCGCAATTCTCGCTCGATTCAGATATGCGCGCCCCTTCTCGGCGGGCCTCGCTGTGGTCGAAACGCCGGATGGTTATACTGCGATTGACAAAGCCGGAGTGGAGCAGTTCCCTCCGATTCAGTCGTCCCTGGAGGACTACGCGGGAGACTATGCCTGTGTCCGCGACTCGGGCCTCTATCGCTTTCTGAATCGGAACGGAGAGATCCTTCGCACTGAGTTGACCGACCTCGATTCCCCGGATGCCCCCGCAGCCAATCTCGGCGATGGCATCAGGCTGAGTTATCTTTACCTCTACGGAGAGATTGCGTTGGCACATCCTGACGGCGAGGCTGGCGATATGGTCATCAACGTCAGAACCGGAAGGATGCGCAAAATAGCGAACTGCAGCCTTCCGTCGGACTCCCTGGCGGACGGGAGGATAGCAGTTGAGACGTCATTTCAATTCAAAAGCGCCGGGGTTCTGGATACCGACCTGAACTGGATTGTTCCGCCGGAGTATGACGAACTGGACTCCTTCTCCGAGGGGCTCGCCTGGGCAAGCCACGGTGACAGACAGGGCTACATTGACGTCAACGGCAAATGGGTCATCGACCTCGCGAATGGGGCTGGGACAGACTTCAGGCACGGTGTCGCCCTTGTGTTCACAGAAAAGGGCAGAATGTGGATCAACCGACAGGGCAGGAAGGCGACGTTCGCCGATGCAACCTGCGAGGCTGGCAGGTATGAGATCTACAGTGGAGGACAAGCAGGCTTCTTGGATCCGGAAGGCAGAATCGTCATCTATCCAGAATATGACGACATACGCTCTTTTTTGTCAGGTTATGCCGCCGCCAAACAGGAATTGTGGGGCTGGGGCTTCATTGACAGAACCGGTGCGTGGGCGATTTTGCCGCGGTTTGATGATGTTGGTGATTTTTCCGAAGGGCTCGCGGCGGTGCTGGTTGGCGACAAGCAGAATGGCCTCTGGACGTTTGTTGACCGGAAGGGCAACCAGATCCACGAGCCCTACTTCGACGAGGTGCGCGCCTTCCACCAGGGGCTCGCGGCAGTGCGGCGCGGCGCAAAATGGGGCTATATGGACAAGCACGGCTGGATGGTCTTCCCGCTGCAGTTCGATGCGGCCGGGGATTTCATGCTTGGGGATGAGAAGTGACCTGCCATTGCTGTTCGTTCTGCCGCCTGTCGGCCTCTGCGCTTCTCACCGCGGCTCTGCTGATACTGCTGTCGTTCACGGAGGCCGATTTGGCCCGCTTCGCAGGCCCCGTTCCCTTTGCAACTGTGACGCTATCCGGCGACGGTGGCAAGTGGGTGGTGATCAACCGCAAGGGGGAGCGGCAGGGCACCGGTGCATTCGTGTATGCCGGCGGGTTCAGCGAAGGCCTTGCGGCTGTGTCCGACGGCCTTGGCTGGGGCTATGTAGATAACAAGGGCGTTCTGGTCATTCCATGCAAGTTCTCACGGGCGGGAGAATTTCACGACGGGTTTGCGCCGGTGAAAGTGGGCGGAAGGAGCCTGACCGGTGGCGAGGCAAGGTGGGACACGTGCGGAGGAGGGGCCGGTGCAAGCGAGGAACTCCGGGGAGGCTGGCGCTTTATCCTGAAGTCGGGCGAGTTCGCCTTTGCGGACGTGTTCGAATATGCCTGGGAGTTCTCGAATGAGAAAGCCATTGTCGCCAGGGAAGGGCACGCATATTCCATTCTGCCTGACGGCACTTACTTGGACGACATTAACCACCACAGCTCCTATTATCAGGAACCTCTCGAAAAGGAGACGATTCCGTACCCGATGTACGATGACTCACGGCTCTATGGCTACAAACTCGACGATAAGTGGATCGCCGAACCGCAATTCCAGGTGGCCGAGAGATTCAGCGACGGGATGGCTGCGGTGCAGGAGAATGGCAAGTGGGGGTTCATTGACCTGACCGGCCGCGTGTGCATCGAGACGGACTACGACTACGTTCATCCCTTCCAGGAGGGCATTGGGGCTGTCGACACGGGCCATGGCTGGCTGTTCGTCCGTCGCGACGGCAAACCGCTCAACGATGCCCTATACGATGATGTTGGTGATTTCCGAAAAGGGCTTGCAGGAGTAGAGACTGCCGGGAAGCATGGAATCCTCGCTGCAAATGGGAAGCTGGTAGTCCCCTGCGTCTATGATGCGCTGCATTTCGACAGGGATCGGCAGATTGCGTGGGCCAAGGTGGAAAACAAGTTCGGCATCATCCGGACGGACGGCGCCGAGCTCTGCGAGCCGGTTTTCGACCACTTTGAGTACTTCGTGGGCTCATATGCCCCTGTCGAAAGGGACGGTGCTTGGAACGTTGTCGATATTTCGCTACGGGCGCAATATGAGATCTTTCTCGACAGCATTGACGCCGAAGATGACCATGCCATAGTGTCCGCGGGTTCGAAACTGGGCTACTTCAATTTCCAGACCGGTGCAAGGTCAGAAGTCGTCTACGATGCTATTGCACCCCTGTGGAACGGAGTGCTTTCCATTTCCAGGGATGGCAGGAAGCGGCTGATGACCATCGCTGACTGCAAGGAGATAGGGCCCGAGTTTGACGAAATTCGTAAACCTGTGGAAGGAATGGCCGCGTTTGAAGTCAAGGGACTCTGGGGATTCGCTGATTCGCGGTGGAATGTCGCAGTCGCACCAACGCATATAGAGGTGAGGGACTTCAGTAACGGGCTCGCAGGCATAAGGTCCGTCACAGGCTGGGGATATATCGACACCACGGGCCGTACGGTGGTCGAGCCCCGGTATGTGGATGTCACCTCCTGCGGAGGCGAAGCAGCAATGGTAAAGCTGGAAGTCGGGGCTCAGATGCGGCTTGCGGACGCGTTTGGCAGGTTGTTCGGAGAGGTGTTCGAGCAGATCGGCCCCTTCAGCGAGGGCCTTGCATCTGCGAAAAGCAATGGCAAATGGGGCTACATCGATGTGCGCGGCAGGATTTGCATTCCAATGCAGTTCGGCGCAGCGGGGTTGTTTTCTTCCGGCCTCGCCCCGGTCCGCAATAGCACGAAGTGGGGTTATTTGGACAAGGAAGGAGCGATCATTGTCCCCTTCCAATACGACTCGGCGGAGAGTTTCTGCGAAGATCTTGGATTGGTCACCAAGGACGGCAAGTGGTACTTTGTAGACAAGACTGGCAGCGTTGCGCTTGGCCCCTATGACTTCCCTGTTCTTGGCTTCGAGGATGGCAATGCGTGGGTCAGCGACGAAAAGCAGGTTTGGGTGCCGATTGATCGCAAGGGTGTTCGCGATGAAAGCCGCGCGGTGCGCAACTTCAAGATTAGCGATATGGCCAGGCTGAGAGCGACCGGCTACCTCCAGTCAAGTGGTTCGGGCTTTGACCCCGAGATCGGCCTCAGACGGCTGGATTCGCCAGCAGAGGGCTTGAGGGCTTTCACCGTCGACACGAGTTGGATTATGGGAATCCGCGACATCGAGGGCAAGATAGTCTGCCAGCCGGAATACGAGTACATCCAGAGTTTGTGTTGTGGCTTTGCCTTTGCAGAGAGGAACGGACAACACCTCTTCTTACGTGCTGATGGCACCGTGGCCTTTGACGCTCCTACGGGATGCAAGTTTGATTGGTCATTTAAGGATGGCTACGCCACCGTGACCTCAGAGCAGGGCAGGAACTTCATTGACAGGGAAGGCAACCTGCTGAGCAGTGAGTGGTTTCAGGATGTCGGGTGGTTTTCCGAGGGGCTTGCGCCAGTGAAACTCGATGAATGCTGGGGGTACATCGATGGAAGCGGTTCGATCGCAATTGCCCCGCAGTTCGAGGACTCTGGCAGCTTCTCGGCGGGAACCGCGATAGTTGCATTGCCGGAAGGATGGACCGTCATAGACCGCCAAGGCAGTCCGCTGTTTCCCCCGATGCCCCTGCGGATCAGAACGTACCTGGGCGAATACGTTCTGGCGTACGACGACAACCACTACTGGTTCATAGACAGAAAGGGCGCAAAACTGCATCTGCGCCTCACAGGTCTCGACGAACCGTCGGAACCCACGTCGATTGACGTGGGTGATGGAATGGATGTCTGTCACTCAATCGCCTATTCTGACCGGATTGTCGCCATCAATTTGCTCGCCCAGTCCTGGTTCCTGGTCATCGACCTGGCGACCGGCAGGATGCGGAAGGTTGACTCCTGTGTCGAAGGGGGGCTCCTGCCCGACGGGCGCATTGTCGTAAAGAAGTCGCAGGAGGACAACTCCTGGGGCGCGCTGGACGGGAACCTTGAATGGGTCATTCCCCCCGAGTTCGACCGAATTGACGAATTCTCACAGGGCTTGGCCTTTGCCCGGAAAGGCGATTCGTCGGGGTACATCGCCCCGGACGGCAAGTGGGTCATCGACCTGAAAGGCGCAACCGGCGGACCTTTCAGGCACGGGGTTGCACTCGTGGGGGGCGGCGAAGGCGACAGAATGTGGATCAACCGGAAGGGACAGAAGGCAAAGCTGTCAGATGCCGATTGTGAGGATGCCAGGTACGAGACCTTCGAGGGGGGCAGAGCTGGCTTCTTCGACCTGAAGGGCAATATCGTGATCTATCCGTGGTATGATGATGTCCGCTCTTTCTCCGGTGGGCTCGCGGCGGTACGGGATTTGGAATATCGCTGGGGCTTCATCGACAAGTCCGGTGCGTACGTCATACAGCCGAAGTTCACCGAAACAGGCGATTTTTCCGAAGGGCTCGCGGCGGTGCTGGTTGGGGACAAGCAGAACGGCCTCTGGACGTTTGTTGACCGGAAGGGCAACCAGATCCACGAGCCCTACTTCGACGAGGTGCGCCCGTTTCACCAGGGGCTCGCGGCGGTGCGGCGCGGCGCGCTCTGGGGCTATATGGACAAGCACGGTCAGATGGTCTTTCAACTGCAGTTCGATGCGGCAGGGGATTTCGCCATTGGGGAAGGGAAATGACCTGCCATTGCCGTTCGTTTTGCCGCCTGTCGGCCGCCGCGCTTCTCACCGCGGCTCTGCTGATACTGCTGTCGTTCACTGAAAGCGATTTGGCGCGCCTCGCAGGCCCTGTTCCCGTCGCGGCTGTAACGCTATCAGGTGACGGCGGCAAGTGGGTGGTGATCAACCGCAAAGGGGAGAGGCAGGGCACCGGTGCCTATGTCTACGCAGGCGGGTTCAGCGAAGGGCTCGCAGCGGTCTGCGACGGCACCGCCTGGGGCTACGTGGACACCAAGGGCAAGATAGCTATCCCCTGCAAATTCTCCCGTGCCGGGGAGTTCCACGAAGGCTTCGCGCCGGTGAAGACAACCGGCCGCAGTGTCACCGGCGGAGACCCTTATTACATCCCCGATAGTTTCACTGACGCTGTGGACCCCGAATTGAAGGGAGGCTGGCGCTACATCAACGAGAAGGGCGAATTCGCCTTCGACGGGGTCTTCGACTATGCAGCGGAGTTCCGCTACGGGTATGGCCCGGTGATTATCCACGATGAGGAGCATTCAGTCACTTCCACCGGTGAGATCCTCGTAGGACCACCACGCCACAAGAAGGGAACTCACCGGCCGAGGAACACACCTGAACCGGTTTCGGACGACGCATCGAAGTGGGGATACAAGCTCGGTGGGAATTGGCTGGTCGAACCGCGATTCCAGAGCGCCAGGGAGTTCAGCGACGGGATGGCTGCGGTGCAAGAGAATGACAAATGGGGCTTTGTCGACCTGACTGGCAAGATCGTAATCGAACCGGATTTCGAGGGAGTTGGTTCGTTCTCGGAGGGGCGCGCAGCGGTTAAGGAGCACTCGAAGTGGGGGTACATAGACAAGACCGGCGATCTTGTCATTCCGCCCGAATTCGACAGGGCGGAACAATTCCGGAACGGGATCGCTGTCGTCACGTCCGGCGCTGCAGAGGGTGCTGTCAACCTCGATGGTAAGCTCGTCATCCCCTGTTCCTACGCTTGGGTGAGTTTCGGCTCGGGACACTACCAGGATCCCCTGATCGCAGTCACTCGAATCGGGGAAAGCCTCGGCTACGTCAGGGCGGACGGCACGGTGATCTGCGAGCCCATATTCGAGGAGGCAGGCTGGTTCTCCAAAGGCTATGCTTGCGTGAAGGAAAATGGTTCCTGGAACGTCATAGACGAAAATCTTCACAGGCAGTACGACATCCCCCTCGACGAGGCCAAGCTCGAGTACGGCGAATGGGTGAAAGTCAGGCGCGGCGGGAAGGCCGGTTGGTTCAACATGCTGAATGGCGCGCGGACGGAGATCATCTACGACGAGGTCGAAGGATGGTCCTGCGACTTCCTCGTGGGAACGCGCGGCGGTCGCAAGTGGATGATCAGGGAAGCGGACTGCCGCGAGACCGGAAAGAGCTTCGAGGATCTCCTGTATGTAGGCGATGACGGCTTCTTCGTCAAGGATGGAGGGCTCTGGGGATTCGTGGACCGTAACCTCGATATGCTGATCGCCCCTGCCTATACCGATGTCACAGACTCGTACGGGGGTTCTTATGCTGTTAAGACGCTCGCTGGCTGGGGCTATGCCGATCGCTCCGGACGGGCGATCATCACGCCGAAGTACGCTGAGGTGATGAGATTCGACGGCGATTCGACGATGGTCAGGCTCCAGCCCAGAACGCAGGTTCAGCTTGCCGATGCATACGGAAGACTCATCGGCGAGGTCTTCGACAGCATCGGTGCTTTCGGGCAGGGGCTCGCCCCGGTATGCCGGAACGGCAAGTGGGGCTTCGCGGACACGCAAGGTCGAGTCGCCATACTCCTGCAGTTCGATGCGGCAGGCGCTTTCTGCGGGGGCCTCGCACCGGTCTGTGTCGGAAACAGGTGGGGCTACATCGGGCTTTCGGGCGACAACGTAATCGAATGCCGGTACGACTCCGCCGAGAGCTTCAGTGAAGGACTGGGAGTTGTAACCAGGGATGGCAAAACACTGTTCATAGACAAAACCGGCACTCCTGTTCTCGGTCCATTTGACTACCCGGCGGTTGGTTTCAAGGACGGCGTGGCCTGGCTGAGTGATGCCGAAGGAAGGTGGGCGCCGATCAACCACGAGGGGAAAGCCATCAGAGAGCCTGTCCAGCTATCCCGGGAAAGCGTGTTGCAGTGGAGGATGGATTGGTACCCGTACTCAGTGGGGCCCGGTTTCGAGCCCGCTCTTCGATACACTTCCCTGGAGCCTGCTTCTGACCGACTCATCAGGTTCTGGCTCCACAAGGATTTCGAGTCGCTCTGCTATTGGGGGGCGGCCGATATCGAAGGTCATGTCATCGTGCCACCAATCTACACGGGAGTGGGCAACTGCGGCTGCGGGCTCTTCTGCGCCTCCGGGGAAAGTTCTGACATGCTTCTCCGCCGCGATGGCTCGGTCGCGTTCGGACTTCCGGCGGGCTGTCGGTCCGCGGGCGGATTCTGCGACGGCTGGATGCTCGTCACCCGGGATGAGATGTACAACTACGTTGACGCGGGCGGCAGGTTCATCAGCCCGGATTGGTTCTCATTTGCACGCAGCTTTTCCGAAGGTCTTGGGTTGGTGTGCGCGGGCGGGCAATGCGGGTTTGTAGACACGGCCGGTCAAGTGTTTTTTGTGCCGTCGCTCGAGCGCTTCAGTACGTATAGCTCAGGGCTGGTTGTCGGGAAGACTGCAGATGGCTGGACGGCGGTAGATCGCGACGGTGTAGCCCAGTTCCCGCCGATCCGCGACGAGATTGGCGACTTCCACGGGAACTACGCCGCCTGCCGGTTTGATGACGGGTGCTTGCTCATAGACCGCTCCGGGAAGCCGGTGCCTCTTCGATGCACAGTTGTCGGGCAGAGCGCTGCTACAGGGGAAGTGATTGACCTGACAGGCGCGGAACAGAAGTTCTACGTTCGGGGAGTTTTCCCGTCCGGCTTGGCGGTGATACAAGAGAATGGCGGGAATGACCTCTTTGCCGTTGCCATCGGGTCGGCGAGGGCCCGGCGCATCAGCGAGTTCCCTTGGGGCGATCAATCGGGCGATGTCGCTCCGCTTGTCGCCCGCGCCGTCGCGGAAGAGGGGGAGTGGGGAGCGCTGGGCACAGATTTGGCCTGGGTCGTGCCTCCCGTTTTTGACGAACTGGAGCGATTCTCTCAGGGCCTTGCCTTCGCCCGGAAGGACGGGGTCTCAGGATACGTGGACGAGAAAGGCAACTGGGCGTTCACTCTCGCGATGACCTCCGGCTGGCCCTTCAGCGATGGAGTAGCCCTCGTCGAGACCAAGCAGGGCGATACTTGGATCAACCGGCAGGGAAAGAAGGCCGTGCTCGCCGATGCCGAAACAGAGGATGGCAGGTACGCGGCACTTCGCGGTGGCTGTGTTGGCTTCTTCGACCGCCGGGGGAACATCGCCATCCCGGCGTGGTTCACCAACGCCCGGGCATTCACCGAAGGGCTAACAGCAGTCAGTGATTTGCGGCATCGCTGGGGCTTCATCAACCAGACCGGCGAATACGTGATAGTGCCGCAGTTCGGCGAGACCGGCGACTTTTCTGAAGGGCTCGCGGCGGTGCTGGTTGGCGACAAGCAGAACGGCCTGTGGACGTTTATTGACCGGAAGGGCCGCCAGATCCACGAGCCCTACTTCGACGAGGTGCGCGCCTTCCATCAGGGGCTCGCGGCAGTGCGGCGCGGCGCGCTCTGGGGCTATATGGACAAGCACGGCCAGATGGTCTTCCCGCTGCAGTTCAACTCCGCAGGGGATTTTGTGATGGAGAAGTAAGGCACGGGCGGAATGTCCGTTTCCCGCCGCGCACACTTGTGTACAATCCGCATACTATCACGCAAGGACTGAAGAATGGGCGTCGGAGCCCGCAAACTGACTGTCGCTTCGCTGCTGGCTAATGTGCTGCTGGCCGCACTGGTGGTGTTCCTGCTTGTGCGGCAGGAGCCGCGGCGGATCCCGAACATCGAACCGACGGCCGTGCCCACTGCATCGGCCCTTGTTTCGGCATCCCCGGCCGTTCGCACGCCTGGTCCGGGCAATTCCGCAAACAGGTGGCTCGGGGAGAAGTCACCTGCGAACGAAGTCGCGCTCATGCTCGATCTTACATGCCCAGCCACGCTTACCGCCCCGATGGATATCGCACCGGATGATTCGGTCGATGCGCCCGATGCGCGGATCTGTCTGCGAATCAGGCAGGGCGCGAACGAGGTAATCCAGCCGGGCGGGGGCAGGGCGGACTTCCCCTTCCAGTTGGCGGCCGACGGAACCTTCGCGCTGGGCGTGAGGTGCCGCTGGACCAGCGACGGCGTCGGCAGCGTGTTGTGCAATAACAGCCTGTTCGTCCACATCGATGGCCGCCTGTACGTGCTGTCGGGCGAGAGTGACGGCAACCCAACATGGCACTGGGAAATCACGCCGACCGTCCGACTGGCCGCCGGGCTGCACTGGCTGAGCATCGAGTCGCGCGAGGACGGCGTCGTGGCCGACCGCGCTGCTCTCCTCCCCGCGAGCCACTCCTTCTCGCCGCATGCGCTTGACGCCGTACAGCCGACCCGCCTTTTCGGCTTGGCGGGCAAAGGGCCGTCGGATGATCCTCAAGGGAGAATCGGGTCAGCGACGTTCCTGTTTGCGCAAACGGGCTCGTGGGTGATCGGGCAGGGCCAGGTCAACGACGTGACGGTTGTATCCCGCCTTGACGATCCGGCAGTGAGCTTCAGGGGAACCGTCAAGTTCACGACCGCTGAGGGCGGCAGATCCCTTGCGGTTCGTGACATTGCGCTCACGGCTGCGCAGCCTTTTGACCGGCAGGTAATAACGCTGGACATGGCCTCCGTGGCAGGGGATCACGATGTCATGGTTATCGCCGAGGTGCTCGACGCGCAAGGGTTGCTGGTTCACCGCGAGGAGTTGCGTTTCCTGCGGGGCTATGAGTGGGCCTTCGCGGCGGTGCCGTCGGGGCGGGGCGGAGTGCCGGTAGCCCGCGACTGGCTCGCGAAGCTGTCATCCCGGAAGCCGGACGCGGTCAGCGGAAAGTGGATTGTGGTCACGGACCGCAGTTGCTACGACTGGTCCGGGGCGGTTGACCTGGGGCGGGTATTCCACAACGCGCCCGCGACCGCAGCGGTGGCGGTGACATTTATCGGGGCGGACACGCATCTTGACCACAGGTCGTTCATGTTCCAATGCGACGACCGTGGGTGGCTGGCAGTGAATGGCGAGCAGGTGGTCGCGCTGCCGACTGACCTCCCGCGCGAGGCTAACAGGCTCTGGACATCGGCAAGGCTCAACCCCGGTCGCAACGCGGTTGTAGCGTACGTGGAGCAGCGGAGCGCGTACTGGGGATTCAGGTTCGAGGTGATCAACTGGCACTGGCAGGGCAGGAGAGGGGACGTGATCCGGGCGCTGAAGGTTGGCGGGAATTGATGATTGATGATTGATGAATAAGAACAGAAAGGGCCATTAACCGCCAAGGCGCCAGGTCGAGTTAAGCGAGACCCGCCTCAGGAGGGTTCGCCAAGGAGAGAAGAGGCAACCAAGAGCTTTAACCGCAGAGAGCGCAGAGAACGCAGAGAGTAGAAGGGCATTGCCAAGGCAAAGCAGCCAAGAGCTTTTACAGCAGAGTGCGCAGAGAACGCAGAGAGAAAAGAGCATTGCCAAGGCAAAGCAGCAAAGAGCTTTTACCGCAGAGTGCGCAGAGAACGCAGAGAGTAGAAGGGCATTGCCAAGGCAAAGCAGCAAAGAGCTCTAACCGCAGAGAGCGCAGAGAACGCAGA
>JBAZOJ010000009.1:0-33383 GCA_041648755.1 Candidatus Brocadiia bacterium | reverse complement strand
GGCCTGCAACGAACAGTGGACCTACTACTCCAACCGCACCGTGGCCACGTACACGAGCAAGGCCGGAGCGGTCTACAATTTCAACTACGACGCGGTCGGCAATCTTCTATCCAAGAGCGGCCCCCTGAGCTACAGCGTGAGTTGGACTTATACCGGTGGCAATCTCCTTTCCACAGCCACCGACGCGAACAGCAACGTCACGACATATCAATATGATGGGTCAAACCGGCTCTGGAAGATCATTTTTGCGGATGACAGCGTCCTGAGCCCCACCCATCCCGTCGTGTATGCCTACGACGGGAATTCGCAGGTCAGTTCCAAAACGGATCCCGAGGGGAATGTCGAGTCATATACTTACGACGCCTACGGCAACTATGCCACCGTCATCAATTCCCCAGACAACGGGACGACGTACTACACGACAACATACAGCCGCGATACGTGGGGCACCATCACGCAGGTGACGAACCCGCGTGGCTACAGCACAATATACGAGTATGACAACCGGGGCTACAACACCAAGGTGAAGGTCGAATACGCGGCGAGCGACTACAGCGAGACCGAATACACCCACTACAACAGCGGGAAGATCAACACCTCGGAAGACCCGCTGACAAATGTCACGGCGTACTCATACGACTCGCTTGGCAGGCGGTTTCTCGTTCAATATGCGGACGGCAACTACAACCAGACGGGCTTCGATGCGAACGGAAATACGGTCTGGAGCCAGAATGGCGAGACGTATTACTACAACACGCAGAATTCCACGAACTGGTACACACAGCAGTACGTGTACGACACATGGAACCGCTGCTGGCAAATCGGTCGGCTTCGCATCAATCCTGCCGGTGGCACACCAGCATTTGTGACCGACTACGACGAGACGCGGTTCAGCGCCGACGGCAATCGCGTCTATTACGCCGATTACCTTGGCAACCTGACCACGTATTCCTATGATGCCCTGAATCGTCTGGAATACGAGATCGATCCATACACCAACCACGATGGCCGCACCTATGACGGAAACAGCAACATATTGACGTTCACGGACAAGAACGGCAATGTCTGGACGTATGCGTATGACGTCCTCAACCGCAAGGCCACGGAAGTGGCTCCGTTGAGCGCCCCCAACAATACGACGACCTGGTCGTATGACTACAACGGAAACGTGACTCAGGTCACGGACCGTCTTGGCAACAGCACCGTCTACCAGTTCGACGGCCTGAACAGGCTGTATCGTACGATCAACGCACAGTTGTGCGTCGTTCAGGAAAACGTTTACGATGCAAACGGCAACAGGACGCAAGTTATCGATGCGTGGCTCTACGACACGGATTACACGTATTCCCGTCAGGACCGCGTTCTGACGATCACGAAGCCGGATACGGGCGTATTCACGTATGAATACGACAAGATGGGCCATGTCACGCGCACGATTGACGAGGAAGGCGCGGACACGCGCATGACCTTCGATGTAATGAATCGCACTTATCAGGTGACGTATGCATACGGCGCAACCGAGCAATATACGACCACCACGACCTACGACCGGTCAGGCCGCACGAGCCGCTTCGTGGACGGAGTCGGCAATTACACCGATACGACGTACGATCCGCGGGGCCTCACGCTAAGCACCGATTACTACAAGCCGGTGGGTGGCTCGACGCACAGCGCGACATCGTACGATTACGATGTGCAGGGAAACTGCACCAGCGTCACGGACGCCCTCTCCAACACCACAACCCTCTATTACGACGACATGAACCGCCAGTACGAGACGGTAAAGCCCTCCGGCGCGACGTTCAGCAAGACGTTCGATGCCAATGGCAATGTGGACACTGAAACAGACGGAGAATCGAATACGACCGTGTACAGCTTTGACTCAATGAACCGCCGCTGGCGCATGACCGACGCGCAGTCGAATAACTTCGACAAGTCCTTCGATGCAATGGGCAATGTGCTGACTGAAGTTGTAAGTCCCGACGGAGGCACGACGTTGTACACGACCACATACGTGTACGATACCAACTATCGCATGACTTCGATGACCGACCCGCTGAATAACGCCCATCTGAATTGGTACGACTCCGCGGGGCGACTGACAAATTACATAGACCGGGTCGGGAACCCCGTTGGTTTCACTTACGACAGTTGCGGGCGCACCATTACGATCGACCACCCCGCGCCCCTCAATCCGCTGACCTCGATGCAGACGACAATCACGTATGACCTATGCGGCCGGATGACCGCCTACACGAGCCCCGAGATAGACAAGGAGTTTGTGTATGACCCGCTGGGCCGCAAGATCTCTGAAGAACACTATATGCCCTCATGGCCCACGGTAACGACGCTGACATACACCTTTGAGTACGATGCAAGGGGACGGTTGACGGCGAACAGCGACTTTGCGACTGCCTATGAAAACTTGGTCACGACAATCGTCTACGACGACGCGACACTTACGAAGACGATCACGGAAATTCCGCAGAACGGCAACCCCCAAAGGGTCAACATCTTCCAGTACGATGCGGCGGGCAACCTGACATGCAAGACGGTTGACACGGGTATGTACGAGAACTATTACTACGATACCGACAACCGGATGTACTACCAGGAAATCGTAGATTCCCTGGGCACCGTGCTGGGTTACGAGATCTACACCTTTGACGACAATTCGCAGGTGGACTCCGATGTCACTTCCGGGTCGTTCGGATCGTATAGCACTACGTACACTCTTGACTCCAGGCGGCTCCTGACTGCGGAAGTGCGAGCGGGTACAAACTCGTACAACATGGGGTACACTTACGATGGTATGTACTGCAGAACGCAGAAAGTGGACGGCGGAACCCCGACGAATTACACATACAACGGCCTTGGGCGGATAACTGCCGCGACCGGAGGAACCGCGTTCACATGTACTTATGACCTCAGCGGCAACCTGACTTCCAAGGTCACCGGGGCTACGACCGAGTCGTTCGAGTTCGACTGGAAGAACAACTTGGTGCGTTACGGCAATTCAACCACTGGCGAAGACATCTACTACGGTTACGACATCGGCAACGCCCGCATTCTGAAGGCCCGTCCCGATGAGGAAGAGGGCGGCAGGATGGCGGCTCAGCAGACACCAGCGACGATTTCAACCCCGGTTCACGTGACCGGCGCAACTCGCGTCGCTTCAAGGAATCCTGGAGCAATGACATTGACGCCCGGCAACTACGACATTTGCGCTGACATCGTAGGCTGGAAGTACTTCTTCCACAAGACCCACGGCGACCGGTGGCTCTACAACGAATCCGAGACCGACGGCGTGAACTGGTGGTGGACGACGCAGTACACCCTTGATAACGCAAATGGCATTGGGTTTGCGGAAAACGTGCAGCAGGCCAGACCGGGATTCCCTGTAGGTCTCTACAACGGTGCAGTTGACGCCTTCGGCAACAACCGGGTGATGTACGATGTTGCGCAGTCCTGCTCGCTCAATGCAGAATACGACAGCTTCGGCGTGGAATCGAGTTGGAATGGCGGTTTTGATCTGTTCGGAGGATCAAGGGCAGAGAGGAATGCTGAGTCGCCTAACGTGAAATCCGGGGCCAGTGGGGCCATGGCATACGTGGCTGAAGATGCGCAAGCGGTCTCGCCCAAGAGCGGAACCGTGCACGGCCCTCCGCGCGGTGTCCCGTTTCTCTATGCAACCACGATACTCCCGACGCGTGTAATCCCCGGAATGGGTCCAAGAACGATTTGGACGCGCACCGAGGAGGGCAGCACTACCGTGGAGATGATTGACCTCCCAAACGGCCAGAAAGGAACTCTCGACGGATGGAATACTTGGCTTGCAGCAGTGAATCCTGCCGCCAACCCTCCGCAGACAAATTACGACCTGCTTAGAGCGGGAGGGTCGTCCGTGACGCGTGGTGACTGCCAATCAGCATCCGCTGCCATGCTCCGAAACTACCGCGCTTGGCACGAGTCAAGCCTCCTCAGTGCAAATGGGGGGCAAACTCCGCCTGAAATTCCACTCGGGCTGATCCAGTCGGGCGATAGAGATCAAATGTCAGATCAGTTCTATGCTGAGGTCAGACTTGCAGAAAAGACAGCAGCGGCGGGTGCTACTGCCTTCATTCTGAAGACAGGGATGGAAGATCCACAAGCATCAGGTTTCCGCAAAAACATGATTGCCGCGGCCAGAGAAGATGCTCTCAGAGCGCAGTACAGAATCCTGACAGGTTCGGGTACTTTCATCGGCTCCACCTACGACCTCAGCGCTGGCCAAGCCGAGAGGTTGTGGAATGGCTCTGACGACCAGGCGGGACTAGTTCCCGCTATTCGGAGCAACATCTCAAGAAACATACCTTCTTACCTTCATCTCCATTACGAGAACGGGAACGCGCATGACGTAATCGTAATCGGTTATCGAGAGACTTGGTCGAGAATTACCGAGAGCGGCAGTTCTTCGGATGGCTATTTCTGCAATGTAAGGACCGAGACCTTGAAGACCCTCCTGATCCTAGATCCGGAATCCACGGCCAAGGTGAGAGAATACAGTTACTACCACGAACTTGACGGGGCTGAAACGTGGGACAATGGATATGTATCCTCGGGTGGATCTGTGCTCTCTGGCGCGACGCTCATGAACCCGTAGGACTGATTATGAAGCGCGTCTTACTTCCGTCACTCGCACTATTTCTTCTGGCGCTTAGCGCCATCCTCTGGAACGGAAAAGTTACTTCTGTCATGGAGCCTAGCCAACACCGCGGAGACCCAGAGCGAGCTATCTACGATGATTGCGAAATCAGGGTCGACGGTATGCCCGTCAGCATCGACGTCTTTGTTGGAACGTGGCAGCCGATTTCGCAAGTTCCCCCTACTCCTGGGCACTTCATTAGGTTGTCTGGGGCGATCCCCGGATCAGAAGTTGGCAGGAGGGAAGTGGTACCGGAGATGTGTCTGCTAAAGTACTGTGAGCGCTTGACGATCACGGTGGTGAGCAATGCCAACGGCATCTACCGTTTCCTTGTGTCCGGTAAGCAGATCGGGGTATGGCTCAAGAACCCCGAGGCGATGACGGAGTACTTTGCTGTCCCCCAAACGGTTGACAGTCTCTGCTTTGGCTTCCAACTGACCGATGGGCAAGTGGATTTGTTCGTGCGCAACGCTATGGCGAAATATGTGTCGTTTCCCGGTACACTATCCGGCTCCATCTCCGAACCTGGATGGGACACGATTCGCCAGAGAATATGGGAATCCTGCGCAAGTGTTCAGTTGTGCAGCAATCCGAATTACGGTGCATCGAACTTGTTCCTGGAGAGCCGTGAAGCGGGATTGGTGGTCACCGACTTTGATCTTCGCTACGTTCAGACACCTCTGAGTGCCTGTACTACCGCAGTGATGAAGCAGGTCCTCGACGACGACGTCTTGACGGACCTGCGCAAGATGCCGGATCTGAGATCTCTTTACGTTCACCTTCAATCCTCTTGGGCTGACCGTCGTCGGACCGTCAAGCTCATAGTGGAGTCACTGCCCAAGCTCTCCCATCTGACTATTGTTTTTTCACAGTGTCTCGGGAGCGACACAGGCTCCGCCTTCGGTTGCGAGGATCTTCTTTGCGATCTTCCTTTGAAGCACCTTGATATTGAGTTCACTCATCTCCTGGGCGATTTTCGGCTTCGAGACATTGGTACCGGAGGTTACGACATTCGAGTGCGCGTCGGTGACTTGCCCCGATGCCAGAGCCTCGTTATCGCCGGTGCCGCATTTGCCGCTGGCGAGCTTGAGAGAAGCACTTTTCGCAGCGTTCACTTGGAGAGATGCAGAATTGACAGCGATGGAAGAGGACCCGAAGCGGAGCGCTTCACGCTTTTCGCCTGCTTTGGCCCCGGATTGCTGTCGGGAGGTCTATTGTCCCGATCCCGGCGAGTCGAACTGCTCCCCGAGAAGGCAGACAAGGTCTCAGCTTTCGCCGCATCTTCCATTTTCATTCTTCCATGGCGCAGAACTATTGACTGGGAACTGCCGTATGATGTGGAACTTCAGTCACAGCAAATGCGAGTACTCGGGCTCTGCCATGATGGGTTGCTTAGCATAGGGAGAATCGGTTTGGGGACGGCCGCACGCCCCAACGCAGCCACGTTTCTTGTGCGGTCTGTGGCTCCTTGGAGTTTTAGGCTTATCGAAAACCAAGCATTAGCAGCACTGACCTCTCATTTTGTGCTAGAAGGCCTCATGCGGACGGCACTGGACTTCGATTTCGAGCCGCTGCTGGCTGAATAGGATTCCGCACCAGTACATGCCCTCATGGCGAACAGTCACGACGCTTACTGCGACATTCGAATACGATGCCAAGGGTCGTACGACGGTCACAACGGATTTCCAAGGCAAATCCTCCACGTGTGCGTTCAACGATGCCAGTATTCAGGCGACGATAACCGAGAGTACCCGCGTCCATGTGTACTCGTACACTCCCACCGGCAAAGTGGCATCGAAGCAGGGCCAAGGCCCATTTGTAGCGTAATGATCAGGGCATGGATCGAGCGGTTTTCGCTGCGTCGCTGCCCCCGTAAAGCCCCCGAAATGAGGCCGCTCGCGCGCTTTACTTGAACAGCTTTTTCAGCGGGTCGGCCGCTTTCTCGATTGCGCCGCCGCCGGTCTTCCCGATGTCCTTGAAGGCCTTGTCAATTCCGGCGCTCTTGATCGCAGAGCCAATTTCCCCGGGCAGGTTCCTGGAAAGCTCCCCGGCCTTTGCGACTACGGCCTGGATGACCTTGGTCAACACCTCGCTCAGGCCCGCGCCGGAACTCTCACCGGTGCCGATATTGTGCAGTTCCAGGGACTCGATTGTGATTGTGGCGTCCTTTACGATGCCCGTGGAGATGATTACCTTCGTGTTCTTCAGAGCCAGCGTGTCGATGCGGAACTTCTTCCCGGAGGAACTGCTCGTCGTTTCTCCGGAAGGCGCGGAACTCTTGTTCAGGTTGTCCATTATGGCCTTGACATTGGTCTTAGACCCTGAGGCCTCGATCCTCAGTGTCAGGCCCTCGATGGTGACATCCCTGACCACTGCCGTGTCGGACACGAAAGACGTTACCTTTGCGTCTGAATGAAGTTGCTCCATCTCCAGAAAATAGCCCTTGAACCCTTGCGGGTTCGCGACCAACAGGCCGCTGACATTCGCAGATCCCGTTATGGGGTACACTGAGAGCCCCCCAATATTCACATCCACGCCCATTGCCTTGCTGGCCGCGCTTGCAGCGATGGGACGTGCGACGGGGCCAAGGAAGAACAGCACCACAACAACGACCAGGATGACCAGCACAAGCAGAATCCGCAGGAACCACTTCACAATTGCCTCCTAAGCGGTGATGGGGGGGCGGGTGTCGGAATACGGCGAGATGCTCATCAGTCGCGCGATTATAGGGGGCACGGCCTGGATGGTAAAGTCGATTTCATCTTCGGTCGTATACCGGGACAGCGAAAACCTCACTGAGCCGTGGACTCGCGTGAACGGTACGCCCATTGCGCGCAGCACGTGGCTGGGCTCCAGGGAGCCGGACGTGCACGCGGAGCCGCTGGATGCGCAGATTCCACGCTCGTTGAGCAACAGTAGAATCGCTTCGCCCTCAACGAACTCGAAAGAGATGTTCGAGGTGTTGGGAAGACGGTTCTCGGTGTCGCCGTTGACCTCGCTGTTCTTGATCTTCGCCAGAAGACCGGATTCCAGCTTGTCGCGCAGAACCGCGACGCTTCGCGTCTCGGCAGCGATGTTCTTCATTGCCAATTCGGCCGCTCTGCCAAGCGCGACAATGTACGGCACGTTCTCGGTGCCCGCCCGTCGGCCGTTTTCCTGGTGGCCGCCGATGACCAGCGGGCGAACCCTTGTCCCGCGCCGGATGTAGAGGGCGCCGATGCCCTTGGGGGCGTGCAGCTTGTGCCCGCTGATGGAGATCAGATCGGCCGCAATATCGTGCGTATCCAGAGAGAGCTTCCCGGCAACTTGCACGGCATCCGTGTGGAATACGACGCCCTTTTCCTTGCAGATGTGGGCGAGTTCCCTGACCGGATAGACGTTGCCTATCTCGTTGTTCGCGTACATGATCGAGACGACCGCGGTCTCATCGGTTATTGCATCGCGCAGATCCTGGGGATTCAGCCTTCCCTTCCGATCCACCGGCAGCATAGTGAGGTGATAGCCTTTTCGCGCATAGTACTGGCATGTGTTCAATACCGCAGGATGCTCGACCCGCGTGGTGATGATGTGCTTCTTGTCCGGGTATGCCTCAAGGGTTCCGCGAATCGCATGGTTGTCGCCTTCGCTGCCCGATGCGGTGAAGACGATCTCGTCCGGCGAGCAGTTGAACAATGCCGCCACGCGTTCCCGTGCGCGTGTGATCTCATGCGCCACGTTCCCGCCGAAACTGTGCATGGACGACGGATTACCGTAGAACTCCGTCAGGAACGGATTCATCTCCTCAACCACTTCGGGCGCAACACGGGTGGTTGCATTGTTGTCCAGATACACTACCTTAGCGCTCATCGACAACCTCCTCGATGACGATGCTCTCGTCAACGAACTCGCGCAGTTTCTTTCCCACAAAGTCATTGAGGGTGAAGGGGGAGACAGGGCAGGAAGCGCAGTTCTTGAGGAGTTTCACCTTGACGACATTACCGACAACGTCGATCAGTTCGATATCGCCGCCGTCGTGGTTGAGCAGGGGACGGATTTCCTCTTCGATGACGCGCTCGATGGTGCGGACTTTTTCGAGATAGGTCTGCGGCTTCTTGAGGGGAGCGGAGGCCAGATCCGACCACACCCGGTTGAGAATTGCCTCGATCTGAGGCTTGCATGAGCCGCAGGCTCCGCCAGCCTTGGTGAAGTTAGTGACATCGTCAACTTCGCGCAGGCGGTGCTGTCTGATGACCTTCTCTATGGTCTTGTCGGTTACGCCGAAGCAATGGCAGATGACCTCTCCGGCTTCCTTCTTAATCTCGTCCGGCGATTTGCCAAGGTAGTTGGCTATTGCAGCCTGCAGGGCTTCGGCGCCCATCACGGAACAGTGCATCTTCTGAGCGGGAAGGCCACCCAGAAAGTCAACAATGTCCTGATTGGTTATCTTTGACGCCTCCTCGATTGTATGGCCGATGATCATCTCGGTAAGTACGGATGCGGACGCGATCGCCGATCCGCAGCCGAATGTCTGAAACTTGGCGTCGACGATTTTTCCGTCTTCCACCTTGATTGTAAGCCTCAACGCGTCGCCGCAGGCAATCGAGCCTACCTCGCCGACTCCGTTGGCATCTTTAATCTCTCCGACGTTCGAGGGGGAGAGAAAATGTCTCTTGACCTTATCGCTGTAGTCCCACATGGGGCCTCCCGTTATGAGAAATGCTGCCATATTATACAATACGCGAGTCCGGAAGTCGGCTTCGCGTTGACACTTTGGCGTTTTATGGTAGAATGTGCACGTCTGTCATGTTCCGCGCGGATTGTCTTTGGATGGCCGTTGCCAGCGTTATGGACTCATCCGGCGCTGCTTCGGCTCCTTCCACCCAAGCAATGAAAAAGGAGCAGAGCAAATGAGCGTTCGAGTGGCTATCAACGGATTTGGACGCATCGGCAGGCTCGTGTACAGGGCGATGTACGGCCGGAAAGGGATGGAGGTCGTCGCAATCAACGATCTTGCGAGCCCCAAGTCTCTGGCGCACCTCCTGAAGTATGACTCCGTGCACGGCAGATTCGGGGGCCTGATAACCTGTGACGAGAAGAGCATCATTGTAGACGGGCATCCTATCCCCATTTTTGCCGAGAAAGACCCGGCAAATCTGCCCTGGCGCGACCTCAATGTCGACATCGTGGTTGAATCCACGGGTAAGTTCTCCAGCGCTGACAAGCTGCAACTCCATCTGAGGGCCGGGGCCAAGAAGGTGATTCTCACGGCACCGTCCAAGGGCGACATCGACGCGACTATAGTCGTAGGCGTCAACGACGAAACGCTTTCTCCCGCCCACAACCTCATCTCCAACGCAAGCTGCACAACGAATTGCCTTGCGCCAGTTGCCAAGGTGCTACACGAGGAATTTGGGATCGTGAAGGGGTTCATGAACACCATTCACGCATACACTAACGACCAGAGGATCCTTGACCTGATCCACGACGACCCTCGCCGCGCGCGCTCGGCGGCCGTTAACATCTGCCCCACGACGACCGGGGCTGCCAAGGCCGTTTCCAAGGTTATTCCGGCCCTCAAGGGCAAACTTGACGGCTTGTCCCTCCGCGTTCCGGTGCCGGACGGGTCGATAGTGGATCTTACGGCCGTGCTCGGGCGGGAAGTCACGCTCGACGAAATGAACAACGCCTTCAAGGCATGGGCGGAAGGCCCGATGGCCGGTATCCTCATGTACTGCACCGAGCCCATAGTGAGCACCGACATCATCGGCGATCCCCATTCCTCAGTTTATGATTCCCTCGCATCCATGGCTATGGGCAACGTCGTAAAAGTCATCGCCTGGTACGACAACGAGTGGGCATACTCCGTGCGCGTGGTGGACCTGATGGAGAAGATAGCCCGCGTCAATAACTGGAATTAGCAGGGAGGACGCAATGTCGGGTTTGTTCGACAAGCTCTCGCTGCGTGATCTGGACGTGATGAACAAGAAAGTTCTCGTCCGCGTTGACTTCAACGTACCCCTTAACGACAAGGGGGAAGTCACCGACGATACCCGGATTCGCGAATCGTTGCCCACGATTCGCTACATTATCGAGCATGGCGGTGCAGCCATCCTGATGTCGCATCTGGGACGTCCCAAAGGCAAGCGAGTGCCCGAGATGTCTCTGCGACCTGCCGCGACCGCGTTGGCCAAGATGGTCAATGCGCCGGTGGCCTTGGCCCCCGATTGTGTTGGAGCCGAGGTCGAGTCGATGTGTCGCGCGCTGGCGCCAAAGGGAGTTTTGCTTCTGGAGAACCTCAGATTCCACAAGGCTGAAGAGGAAAACGACCTCGCATTCGCCAAGCAACTGGCCTCCCTGGGCGATGTGTTCGTCAACGACGCGTTCGGCTCATCCCATCGGGCTCACGCTTCGGTCGAAGGCATTACCCATTACATCCCCGCAGCGATGGGCATGCTGGTTGAAAAAGAGCTCAAGTACTTTGGCCGTGCACTGACCAATCCTGACAAACCTTTTGTGGCGATAGTCGGGGGCGCCAAGGTCTCCGATAAGCTGCCGGTCCTGTCGAACCTGCTCGACAAGGTCAACTGTATCCTCATCGGCGGGGGCATGTGCTATACGTTCCTTAAGGCGAAGGGAATCTCCATCGGCTTAAGCAAGGTGGAGAACGAGCAGGTCGGTCTTGCGCTGCAGACAATGTCGGAAGCTGAGAAGGCCGGAGTCACCATACATCTTCCATTCGATCATGTCCTTGCCAAGGCCTTCTCCGCGGATGCCGAGCGCAATACCGTGAAGGGGGCTATCCCCGACGGATGGATGGGGCTTGACATCGGGCCTGAGACTGCCCGTTTCTTTGCGAGTATTGCCCGCAATGCCGGAACGGTTGTCTGGAACGGGCCTCTCGGCGTATTCGAGATGGAGCCATTCTCCTACGGCTCAAAGGTAGTTGCGCAGGGCGTTGCTGACTGTCACGGTACGACAATCATCGGCGGCGGCGATACCGCTGCGGCAGTTGCCCTGTTTGGCCTTAGCGACAAGATGTCCCATGTTTCAACCGGCGGCGGAGCATCTCTGGAACTTCTTCAAGGTCTTCAGCTCCCCGGAATTGCGTCGCTTTCTGACAGAAAGTAGAAGGTTTCATGACAAAGACATTTTCCTCCTCGACGGGTGACCATGCGGTAATCCGGGTGAAGATCGACGAGCAGTTGATGAGAGAGATCATCGGCGCCGACACTTACCTGGAGTTGGAGAACAAGGACGAAAAGGCTACCCGCAGCTATGACCACAACTGCAACAGGCGGGAACTGAAACTGTTCAACCTGCTGAGGACTATGGTGCGCGACTGCAACTCGGAACTGGCCTCGACGCGCCTGAAAATGCGAATCATCGAGGAGGGCGAGGGAATCTACCTCGAAATGGACATCTGATGCGAATCCGGATCGCGCCTTCGATTCTATCCGGCGATTTCGCGAATCTTGCCGGACAGGTTCTGCTCGTTGAGCAAGGCGGAGCCGACTACATCCACGTCGATGTCATGGACGGGCACTTCGTCCCGAATATCACGATGGGGCCCGTGGTCGTTGAGGCATTGCGCCGCTCCACCCGGCTCCCGCTCGATGTTCACCTGATGATCGCCGCCCCCGATTTCTATGCACCGGCTTTTGCGAAAGCGGGGGCTGATATCTGCACTATCCACATCGAGGTGCTGAAGAATCCTGCGGATTCTTTGCGTGCTATCCGGGATCTCGGGATGAAGCCGGGGATTACGCTCAATCCCGACACTCCGGTCGAGAGCATCCTCCCTTACCTTGAACTTGTTGACCAAGTGCTGATAATGTCCGTGTTCCCCGGTTTCAGCGGCCAGTCGTTTATTCCGGAAGTCCTGGCCAAGGCAACGCGGGTCCGGAACGAATCCAGAGGATTGACGCTGGATGTCGAGATAGATGGCGGAATCAACTTGAAGACAGTTGGGGATGCCGTCAGGGCGGGGGCCAATGTCCTCGTCGCGGCAACTGCCGTTTTCAAGCAGCCGGATGTATCGCGGGCTTGCCGCGAGTTGCGTGCCTCGGCTGAAGCCGCCGCTCAAGAGGTGACCACATGAGTTGGAACCGCATCAAGAATTTTCCGCTTCGCGGCAATAAGTCCCGCCAGATTCCTGACGGGATGTTCAATAAGTGCCGCAGTTGCGGCACCATCTTCGTCCAGAAGAATTTCGAGGAAAACCTCTACGTCTGCAACGAGTGCGGCTACTATCATCCGATGCCCTCCAAGTCCCGGATCGAGAGCCTTGCGGATCCCGGTTCATTCGAGGAACGGCATGGTCATCTCGAGACATCCGATCCACTGGCATTTACGGCGATCGAAGGCTACGGCGATCGTATAAAACGGGAAATGACAAAGACGAATCTCAAAGAGGCAATCGTCACCGGCAGATGCAAAATGGATGACCGGACCGTCATGCTCGGGGTGATGGAACAAGGATTCCTTATGGCCTCGATGGGTTCGGTCGTTGGCGAGAAAGTGACAAGACTCTTCGAAGACGGCCTTGCTGAGCGGCTTCCCGTGATAATCATCGCGGCCAGCGGTGGTGCGCGAATGCACGAAGGCCTGATTTCCCTGATGCAGATGGCCAAGACAAGCGCGGCAGTTGCGAGGTTCTCTGCGGCGGGTCTTTTGTACATCAGCGTGCTGACGAATCCGACCATGGCCGGTGTCATGGCTTCCTATGCTTCACTCGGAGATATCATCGTTGCCGAGCCACGAGCCCTTATCGGGTTCACCGGCCCGCGCGTCATCCGCGAGACGCTCCGAATCGAGTTGCCCAAGGGATTCCAGGAGTCGGAATTCCTTCTGTCACACGGCCAGATCGATATGATATGCGAGCGCAAAGCCCTCAAATCCACTCTGGCCCGACTCCTTGACTACGGCTGTAACAAAAATGCGTCGAACTGCCACTCCAATTCCGCAAGGAAGATTTCAGAGCGCGGAGGCATCAAATGAACAGGATTTCCAAGGCCGTGGTTTCGCTGATTTGCCTTCTGCTTGCGAGCTATTCGCTTGGCTTTGCCGGCTCATACCCTTGCGCAGGGGAGGTAACCGGCGACAAGGTGAACATCCGTTGCGGGGCAAGCAAGAAGTTCCAGTCGCTGAAACTCCTCGAAAAGGCCACCAAGGTCACTGTCCTCGGCGAAGAAGGCGATTACTATCTTATTAAGTGTCCTGCCGATGTGCCGGTCTGGATCAGCGCGAAGTACATCACCATATCCGGCGAATTCGGCGTTGTTAATGGAAACAACGTCAATCTGCGCTCCAAGCCTGTTACCGGCGATGTCGTCGGGTCAGTCAGCGAACCGCTCAAGATCAGAGTGATCGAAAAGAAGGACGACTGGGTCAAGGTCGAGGCACCCCCGACCGTGAAGGTTTACATTGTCAAGGAATTCGTGAAGCTTGTTCCGGAAGCACAGCCGAGCAAGTCTCCATCTCCTTCGCCCTCAGCTTCTCCGACACCTGCTCAGCCGAAGCCTTCGGAAATTGCTGCAGCGGACTTCGATGCGGCCAATAAGGCTTTCAAGGAAGAACTCAGCAAGGACAAGCTGGACGCGGACTTCATGAAGGTACTCAAGATGTACCAGGGGGTTCTCGCCGACCCGTACGCTGCCAGTTTCTACGACGAGTGCAGGAAGCAGGTCGCTAACTGCGAGTTCTGGATCGAGTACCAGAGAGCTCTACGCGAGTTCAAGGGCAAGAACGACGAATTGCAGAAGAAGATCGAGGAACTTCAGAAGGAACTTGAGCGCAAGCTGAAGGAACTTGCCGACGAGAAGGCCAAGAATCACAAGAACGAGGAAGAAGTTTTCCAAGCCACCGGATGGATCGCTTCCATTGGCATGGTGATAAACCGTCCCGCCACCCACAGGCTTATGCAGGGAGACAAGGTCCTGTATCTCCTCAAGAGCGACACGATCAAGCTGGATGACTACTGGGGCAAGTTCGTCGGCATCAACGGCGATGTCCTTCCGCGACCTGAGGGCTGGGAAGCTGAGATAATCATCGTGAAACAGATCAAGATCCTGGATGACCGCAAGAGGAATCCTGACAAGAGGAAATGAGCCGCAGAACTGCCATTTTAGGTGCTGCAGCGCTTCTTCTTCTGGCTGCAATTTCGGGTGCGTTTTTCATCGGGCTCGCAGATCACGAGCCCGATGTGGCGCTTGAGGATGAACTTGTGCGTGCCTGCGAGGAATGCGATCTGTACACGGCCAGGAGGAAACTCGCGGGGCAAGAGCTTGAACTGTCAAGGAACCTCATTGATCTGCAGCAATTGCGCGGCAAGGATCTCGTTGCACTGATCGAGAGTGATCCTGGCGACGCGAAGTACCGCGAAGAGCTCGATGCAGTGGCGGCTGACATCAAACGGATTGAGGCGGAAATTCCGGCCAAGGAACGGGAACTCGTGCTGCTGGACGAGGCTATAGCGAAGTCAAGGGACATCGTTATCCTGCTTTGCGCCAAGGCAGAACTGGATTGGGCGGCTGTGAAGCAGATAACCTCCGGTGGTGTGGATTCCGGGAAGATACGAGAACTGCTGGCGGCGAAGAAGGCGAGAGAGAAATGAAGCAGCTTGCCTGCGTGTTTCTTGTGTGCATTCTATCGCTATCGTGGGCGACGGCATTCGCCGACGAGGATGAGGATCGTGACTTCAGAAGGCCAACCAACGCTTTTGAGGCTCAGCAGTACCAGTTCGCCCACCGGCACTATCTGATTTTCGTCTCGAAGTACCCACAGTCTGACCGGATATCAGATGCATATCTCCGCATGGGGATCTGCTCTTACTATCTGGAGGAATACCCTCGTGCGCAGGAGGAACTGACCACGGTCATCGGCCGGTTCCCGGGTAGCGCGGGTGAACTGGACGCAAAGTACTGGTTGGGCGAAGTGAACCTTGCGATGAAGAACTACTCACAGGCGGAAGAGTACTTTAAGTCCGTCCTGAACTCCCCTTTCAAGAGCGTTTACGAAGAAGATGCATCCCTGTCGCTTGCTTACGCGCTCTTCAGAATGGGCGATCCGAAGCAGGCTCTTGGCGTGCTCGACAAGCTTGCTGCCAGGACTGCAAACCCCAAGAAGCGCAACCAGTTCATGTTCCAGCGGGGGATGTGCCTTTACGACCTGGCCCAATACGAGGATGCCGTCAAGCTGTTCGAGTTCCTGGTGGATAAGTCAGGTGACAAGGACTACTCGGTAAGGAGTCTGTACTGGCTGGCTGAATGCTACTACCGGCTGAACAAGTTCAATAGCGCGCTCGAAACGTACTTCAAAGTGCGTCGCACCACCACCGACAAGGACGTAATCGCTCGAGTGCTCTACGGGCTGGGGTGGACCTATTTCAAGATGGGCAATTTCCCGGACAGCCAGGCGACTTTCGAGGAGTTGTTGCGGTTCGCGCCGGACTCAGGATTCCGAAACAGCGCTACGTTCAAGATCGGTGAGAACCTCTACCAGATGCGGAAGTATCAGGAAGCCACAATGTACTTTGCCCAGGTGGCCGACTCAACAGAGGTTTCGAACGCCGCACGATTCTATATGGGTGAGTGCCTCTACAGGCTGGGGAAATTCGAGGAAGCTCTTGGGTGGCTCGACCGCGTATCTGCCGACGCGGATCAGGCAACCTTTGTCCTCGTCCGGAGAAATCAGGGATTGTGCAATCTGGAACTCAGCAGATATGACAAGGCACTACAGTCTTTTCAGAAGATGTACGAGACGGCAACTGACGATAACAGCAGGGCCAGTGCGTTAGCTTTCACCGCTGACGTGTATTTCGCAACGGGCGACAGCAAGAGAGCTCTTCAGGTTTACCGCGAGGTGTTGGAGAAGTTCGCCGGCGTGTCGAACGTTCCGAAGATTCGCTATTACATCGGCATGTCATTGCTCAAGCAGGGGCTCGTTGACGAAGCGGAACTCGTGTTCTACGATACGTATACTCGTTATCTCGACAACGAATTCGGTTGCCTTTCGCTCTTCCAGTATGCCGATGTCCAGCGCAAGAAAGGCGATCTTCCTTCTGCCGTGTCCTCTTACACGAAATTCCTTTCTCTCCCCGGGATTTCCGAGAAGTTCAGGGCACGAGCGAGATTCAATATCGCGGTGTGCAAGTACAATATGGCACAGGAGGAAGCTGGCGCGGTGGAGCAGGCTTGCCAGGATTTCCTGAAACTGGCGGCGGATGCTCCGGACCGGGACATTCGGGTCGAGTCGGCTTTTCAGGCCGCCAGATGCATGTTGCAGTTGAGGCGTTTCTCCGAAGCTGAGAAGATACTTCGCAAGATTGTTGATGAGAACCCCGGCACATCCATCGCATCGAGCGCGCAGTACGAGATTGCTTTCAGTTTCTACTCGCGCGGGAACTTTCCTTCTGCCGAGACTGAATTTGCCAGGCTGCTGGAACTGTTTCCCAAGAGCGAGCAGGCGGACGACGCTATGTACCATCTGGCGGCCATTTCTTTCACCGGCCGCCTTGCCGGAAGAACGCGTGAGATCATCAATAGACTCCTGAAAGACTACCCCACTTCCGAGTATGTCCCCAGGGCGCGAATCATGCTTGCGGGAGTCACAGTGCTCGAAGGTAGACAGGAAGAAGCTCTCTTGGAATATGACGCGCTTGCGAAGGAGTACTCCACCACCATCTTTGCGGGACTGATTGCCTTGGAAAAGGCAGACCTGTTGATGGCTATGAAAGGCGAGTCCGACGCGCTCACAATCTACCTTTCTTGCGTCGGGCTTAAGGTCTCAGAGTGGGCAGCCCGAGCGGAATGGGGTGCGGCAAGGGCACTGCAGGGCTTGGGAAGATCCAAGGAAGCGCTGGAGCATCACCTCGTCCTGATCTTCACGTTTCCGAATGACCCGCACCGGGAAGAGTCCATTTTCGAGGCTGCACAGATCCATGTTGACCAGCAGGAATACGATTCGGCCATCAAGCTGCTCGAACTCGCCTCAGACAAGGAAAGGGCGAAGGGCCGCATCGAGCGAATACGCAAGATGATGCCAAAATGAAGTCGGTTATTGTGGCTGCAGCTATCATGGCGCTGATGGTCGCATCAAGTGCAAACGCGTACGCGGAGCAGGTCTCGATCGAGAACGTCGATATCACCGGAATTGACCGCTCCCGGATCGACCTGGTCGCGCCGGGGAAGCTCGCCGAATTCCCTCTGGAGAAAGAAATAGTCTTCGAGCGCGGCGTGTCGCTCCGAAAGCCGCTGTTGGGTCCCATAACATTGTGGGGCAGGGTGGGGGTTGGCAACAGGAACAGCTATTCCGGAGATCTGTTGGGCGGCTTCGAGGGCGATGAATACATCGCCGATCTTCAAGGAGCGGTAAACACGTTCGATGGCAGACGGGACGGGGAGAACTACGAGACTCTCGATGCTTCTTCCTCGATATCCCGGCGCTTTGCCTCAGGGCTTGTAATTCGCTTGGCGACGCATTTTGCGTCGTACCGGTACGACATTCTGGGGCCCGAAGACATATCCGCGCTCTCTACCCGGGATGTCAATGGAAACTCCGTGTCGGTGGACTTCGATCTCCCGATCGGGCCGGGAGCGCAACTGGTAATCGGGGGATTCCTGAGCAAGTACGAGGTATCGAGGGCCGGCAATTCCCAGTCAGAGCGCAAGCTTGGCTTGCAGGGAGTGCTGAAGGGAGATGTCTACACGGTTCGCCTCAGTACTTGGTTGTACTCCTTTTCATCCGGCGAGGACGAGTTGTACGCAAACTTCGAGGCCCGGGACGACTTGCTCCTTCGTAGCGGGAACTTTTCAGTTGGCTGGATTTTTGGACTGGACCTGAGCGCTGGGCGGTCCCTGTCCCTTACCCCCCGTCTTACAGCGAATTGGCGCCTCGATCCGCGGTTCAGCTTCTTTGCCTTGATTGGTGTTGACACCAGGCTGCCCTCCCTTGAAGACGATGTTGCATCCTTGCCGGAGGTGGATCCCTTCGCTGCCCCGCCATCGCCGACAAGGTCTTTCATAACAGACTTGGGTGTCAAATTCGCCCCTACTTCGTTTTCGAAGATCACGGTTACACTGGAATACCGCAACGAGAAATCCTCGGTGTTCTACGAGCGGGATACAACAGGCTATCTTGTCCTGATGCAGATGGGCGATGCGGATTTCTTCATTCTGAAAGCTGAGGGCGAGGTCTACTTTTCCACGCGCATCAGGCTCTACGGCAATGTCAGGTTCGGGTACGCGTACCCAGGCGGCAGCTTCGACAGGTTTCCGTATTTCCCTCACTCGCGTTCACTTGTCGGTGCGGCGTTCGATGTCACCAGCCGTCTCAAGCTGTCCACCGAAATGGAATTTCGCGGGAGTGTATTCGCGAACACAGCGGGCTCGGTGACTCTTCCCGATTACGCTTTGTTTCATTTCGAAATGACCTATACTATCGGCGAATACGTGGTCGTGTTCGTCCGAGGCTCAAACGTTTTCAACCAAAGGCACTACATCTACGACGGCTGGCGTGGCTATCCCAGAATGGTCTTGGCTGGCGTCGAGATAAGATTCTGAGGCAGAATTGAATACGGACTTCGTAACACTCTTCGCTCGAGGCGGGTTCCTGATGTACCCCATCCTGGCCTGCTCGGTTGTGGCTGTGGGGATCATCGCCGAGAGAGTAATCAGACTCCGCGGAGCCTTGTCCGGGAGCGACGGTTTCCTTCGATCTTTCTCCGATATCACCACCAGCGGATTCGACCCCGGCGCCGCGCTGAATCTCTGTGACAAGACCCCGGGACTTCTTCCCAGGCTGGCACGCGTGGCAGTCATCCACCGCGACAGGCCGAGGGAGCAAATAAAGGAATCCCTGGAAGTCGAGGCGGCAAGGATGGTTCCCGAACTTCAGCGTCATTTGAACCTGCTTGGGGTGATTGCGCAAGTCGCACCTCTGCTCGGACTGCTTGGAACCGTGATCGGGTTGATCAATTCCTTTGCGGCCATTCAGGCTGCTGCCCAGACGGGCCAGGGCGTCATCGGAGCGGATGTTGTCGCCGGAGGTATCTGGGTCGCGCTGCTTACAACGGCAGCAGGTCTGACGGTGGCCATTCCTGTGTATGTTGCGCACAGTTTCCTGGAACGGTGGTCCGACACAATAATCACCGAACTTGAGGTCGGCACCGGCGAGATCGTTCGCCTTATGGAGGGAGGAGAAATTTGAGGCTGCACTTCAAGCACACCCGCAGCCGTCCTCTCACACGTCTGGACATCACTCCTCTTATCGATGTGGTGTTCCAGTTGCTCATCTTCTTTATGCTCACATCGAGCTACGTTCTCCAGGCCGGGATCCGGGTGAATCTTCCCTCCGCGCTGGAGTCCTTTACGGCACCGCCTTTGCGGACAGAACTGTTCATCACTGCCGAGGACAGGATCTTCTTCCAGGGCAAGGAGCTCGCGCCCGACGGTCTTCTCACAATCCTGAAGGTCGCCCGGTTGAACAGCGATGCCATTCTCATATTCGCGGATGTGGATGCCCGGCATGGCAGAGTAGTCCAGGTTGAGGATATATGCCAACGGGCTGGTTTCCGCAACATCAGCGTCGCTACCCAGCCGATGGAGAATCTGAAACGATGACTCTCAGAGTGTGGGATATTTCGAGGCCCATCAACGCCTCGACCCCACGCTATGGGGAGGACCCTCCGCCAAAGATAACCAGTGTGACTTCCCCTGAGGGATGGACCGTAGCCAACGTCGAGATCACCACTCACTCGGGCTCGCACTTCGATTTCGAGCGACACTTTTTCAGAGACGGTCGGACCGCAGAGTGCTATCCACCATCAGTTTTTATTGGGCCATGCCAAGTGCTCCTCGTGCCTTCGGGAAGCCGGGTTGACCGGGAGTTTCTTGCGCACAAGCGCCTGTCCGAAAAGCGGGTCCTGCTCCAGTTCGAGAGCCCGGAGCACTGCGGACTGACCGCCGATGGAGCGGACTTTCTGGTGGAATCAGGCTGCGTGCTTGTCGGCACAAACGGACTCACCGTCGAAAGCACGGAGCCGGGATTTCCAGTCCATAGAAAGCTGCTTGCATCCGGAATTCTCATACTTGAGAATTTGGAACTTGACGAGGTGGCTGAAGCGAGGTACATTTTAGTCGCGCTACCGTTACGGATAAGCGAGGCGGACGGTTCTCCTTGCAGAGCCTTGCTGGTTCATCCTGACGATTTCCAGAGACTCCACAACGAATAGCGAATGGAAGGCTATGCCCAACGACAATTTCGCCGAAAATGACAGGTTCGCATCAAGAGACATCGCCGATCTCATTGTGGCTGGCGACAACAGCCTGGACCGTTTCTACAAGCAGTCGATTCTGTGCCTGATCATTGTCGGCGTTGCGGTTGCTGCTCTGCTTGCGGATATCGCTTTCTTGTCGCTCTCCGGCGCTCTTGGGCTCGCACTTTACTATGGCGCGCTGGGGATCATGCTGCTGTCACTGTTGTACTACCTGTACGCTTACGGGCAGTTCTACGTAGGCAAAGGAGTCCTGCAGATCAAGCTGGACGAAGCCCGAAAGCGGTTGGTCGAACTGCAGCAAGTCGAAGAGTTGAAGGAAAAAGTCCGCCAGCGTATCGAAAGGATGAGATCAGAAGCCGCTTGGTTCTCACTGCTTCAGGCGCCTGGCGCGATCGAGATGATGGACAATGAGCGCAATGCCGACAGAGGCAACGAGGAGTTCGAGTATTTCGTTCGCAAGTTCTTTGAGAAGATGGGTTTTCGGATCGACAAGACCTCCGTCGTCGCAGAGACAGGCGTATACATGCTTGTATCCAAGGATGGGAAGCAACATCTGATTTTCCCGGTCCATCCTCCGACCAGCGTTGACGGGGAGACCCTCCGCGAGTTCAACAAGGAGTTGATGTCCACAAACGTCGAAAGCGCGATTGTAGTCACGTCCGGAACCTTTAACGAGAATGCACGAGCCTATGTGGACAAGCGGAATTTCCTGCTGTATGACATCACTACTTTGCAGGCCGGGTTGAAGGGCGTGGTCGCCGCGCTGAATGCCAGAGCTGAAGAGGAGCAGAAAATGCTCTCCGAATCAGATCCGGCCCATCTCCTCGCCGCCCTTTCGGATCGGGGCTCGCACTCTGCATAGCAGTCGTTGGGCCTTTCGGCGACGGCAGACGCACTTTTCTGTTGACCGCTTTTTGCAGCTAATTATACTTCGCCTGAACCTATAAGGAGGTCTTATGGCTCACGAGATTACCGACAAGTGCGTTGCCTGCGGGACTTGCGTTGAGAGCTGCCCTGTTGCGGCTATCGCCGAGGGTTCCCCCATCTACAAGATTGACGCCGACAAGTGCCTCGACTGCGGCTCTTGCGTGCCAGTTTGCCCGGTTACCGCGATTCAGCCCAAGTAGTTCGTTCGTTTTGCGGCCTCGTGAACAGGAGGTCCCCATGGATGAGGAAAAGATCAAGCAGGCCATCGAAGAGATCAAGCCTGCCCTTCAGGCCGACGGCGGAGATATTGAGTACCTTGGCCTGGAAGACGGATTCGTCAAGGTTCGACTGATGGGCGCGTGCCGTGGTTGCCCGATGGCTCGAATGACCCTCGAACGGGGCGTCGAGCGTCGCATCCGCATGTACGAGCCCGGGATCAAGGGCGTGAAGAACATCGCCTGATACTTTCCCTTCCCGTGCATACTAAGGGCGCCCTCGTGGCGCCCTTTTCGTTGCCCGGAGCTTGCTGCCAAATAGAAACGGCCCGCCCATAGGGCGGGCCGTATTGTGTCGGCGTGAGCTAATCGATTACGATTATGTTCTCGTCCAGTAACGGCTGGTAGCGGTAGTAGATCTCGAGGCTCAGTATCATGAACTGGGTGCAGAGCACCCGGCCTCCATCATAGCCCTCGAGCGCGCCACCGGGATTCCATGAACCGTAGCCGCACTTGGATGCATCGAGAACCTGCATCTCCCTTACCTTCGGCACAAGCTGCTTATTCCAGTCGGACCAATAGGTCGAGCCCATCTGGAAATTGGCCATCGACGTGTAGTAGATGAAGTAGAAAGCGAAGTTGAAGTTCCTTGCACCCGTCGCCTGATCGAAGGCGACCTTCCAGTCGGTAAGGTAATTTGCCTGGGCTCGGAGCAGGGGATGAGTTCTCTTGAACCCGATGAACCTGCGCGTAATCAGGGAAATGGCTGTCATTGACGGCAACGGCTGATTGTCGTCATAACCTGTTCCCTTCTTTTCGTAGATGTTCTGCTTGAAGTTGTCACCGTAGTCGCTGCCCAAGTCAAGGGTCTCGTATTCGCTGTAGGGCTGGGTTACTTTGTCATACCAGTGCAGTGCGCCCTCGAAGCCCTTTTCGAACACTCTGAATCCGTACATTCTTGCAGTCTTCAGCGCGAGGACGTACCATCCGGACACAGAGGAATCGGTGTCTTCCGGAATGGACGTGTAACGCCAGCCAAGGGGGTAATTCTGGTGTGACTGAACCCAGTCGATTGCAAGTTGGCAGGGGATCTTGAGCCGCTCGTCTTCTGTCATGGCGAATGTCTCGCAGAGCGCGACGACGGCAATAGCCTGTTCGTATACGAGGCCGTTCTCGTAGCTGACCACCTGCTGACCGCCGCTTTCATAGGCTTGCTCGTCAGTTCCCTTCTCGCGGATGCAACCACTGCCGACCTGCATCGTAATCATGTAATCAAGGGCGCGCTCATACACGTCCATGTACTTGCCGAACACGTTAGTGTAACCGCCGGAAGACATGCACAGAAGGGCCATGCCCGTCATGCCTGCGTCATATTCCGCGCGGGCGGGCGGTATGCACGGCGAGCCGCCGGTGCAGTTCTTGGAGTAGTACATCGAGCTGACATTGCCGACCGGGTCCTGGTGGCGCATCTGCCAGTAGAGGCCAAGCTCAACGCTTTCCTCGCCATCGCCCGATCCGCCGAATGACTTGATTGACTCATCGTGATTCCGGCGCTGCTCATTTTTCTTCGCTGCCTTGTTGGCCTCGGCGATGCTCTTGCCCTTGGCCTTGGTCTGGTACAGCGTCCACCATTCGTTCCAGATGCCGGACTCGGGGCGGTAGCGATGGCCGGAGATTCGCTCGAGCGAGGATAGAATCTCCTTCTTATACTCCTCGTTCTGTCCGGGCTTTGCTTTCTCGATATTTCGGTCGAACTGGCCAATCAGGGCCGTTACGACGTTCGCGGTGGGAAAGAACCTCAGGGCTTTGATTCCCCGAATCCTGACTTTCATGTCGCCGTCTGTCAACAGGGAGATCAGGTTCTGAGCGCCTTCGTTGCGATTGATGTCTGCCATTGCCATCCCGGCCAACAGGACGATGTCGTTGTCTTCAGAATTCTTGACGATCTCGGCCAGTTTGCTGATAGTGCTGGACTGTCTTGCGATTGCCAGAGCCTCGGCCGCCCTTGCCATGTTGGCAACATCCTTGCTGTTCTTGGCGAAATCCGCAAGCTCATTGGCCGTCGCGTCGTCTTTCAGCGCGCCGAGAGCCATTGCCGCCGCCCACTTGACGTATCTGCTCCGGTCGCTGTTGAAGGCCTTGTTCAGATCCTGCTTCATCTTCAGTTGCGGGTACTGGATCAGGATGTTGCAGGCCGCAGCTCGGACAATTTCGTTGTTGATCTTCAGGAAAGGGCCGGCAGCTTCAGGCGCTTCCTTTGCGCCACCCAGCACGAGGCACTTTGCGGCTGACATTTTCAGCGTTGCCGAGCCTTTTTCCGCGGAGCTGGCGAGTGACAGGGCTTCCTGCTTCGTCAAACCGATTTCCGCCAGAGTCCAGGCCGCTCCATTTGATACAAGGGTTTCCTTTGACTCCAGCGTCTTCAATAGATACGGCTTCGCAGCAGCATCCTTGCGGGAGCGCACGGCGAAGAGCATATCCATCTTCAGGTGCAGGGGAGCTTTGGAATCAACAAGTGTCTTGGCTATGAGCTTGTGATCCAGCGGGGTGGCCAGTCTTCCGGCCGACCGGTAGGCTGCGCCCAGTACATGGGGATCCTTGATGAGCAGGAATTCCTTGAGCGAATCAGAGGCTTTGACACCGCCAATGTAGCCCAAGGCCATTGCCACTGCGTACTCGGCGGTCTTTTTCTCGCCGTATTTCGTCATCACGACCTCGGCCCCTTTCTCAGGGTCGATCTGGCCGAGAGCGAAACCGCAATTCACTGCGGTGAGACGGTCCTCAAGCGTGTTTCCGGTAGCGACGAGGATATCGGCGATTGCGTCAATGTACTTGGGGTTCTTGCACATTCCCACGCCACGGATGGCGCTGATGCGCACCAAGGCTATCGGGTCAGTGAGAAGAGGCACGATGTCGTCGGCGTACTCTTGGACGGCAAGGATGCCGATTCGCTCGCATGCGCCTGCGCGTTCGAGCCATTTCTTGCTCTTCAAGTTAGGCTTGTTCAGAGCGTAGACGTGCTTCTTCAACGCATCGGCGTCTTCCTTGGTCTGCTCGCCAACCACGTTCGAGGATGCGAACAGCATTCCCGCAAAGAGGAAGAACAGGAGCATCGTGCGAAGGATTCTTTTCATCGTGAACCTCATCTGTTGGACGTGGCAGTCAGGCCACTTCGTAAATACGCGATGCACAGAGAAAATTCTAAGCGAACACCGGGCTGGTTTCCACCCGACCGACCGGCTTTTCTGCGCTGCAGCGAAGCTTGTGTCGCCGCACCTGGCGCATTGTTGCCCGGTGTAGGTTCACAGTATTCTACCACCCCGGGGCCGACAGTCCAATTATCCCGACCTTCACATCGGGATTGGTTTTTTGACGGCTTTTGTGCCGAAGTCGGCTTGATGCAGCTTGTTGGAGCCCCACGAAGCCCGGGTCACGTACCTTGGCAATCGGATTGCCAACAGTGAGCAGAACAGTCCCTATGCGCTGATTCCAACAGCCTTGGCACTACCCGGGACTTCCGCAGCATTGGCGTTTCGCCGTATTCGGATCCGTACGCATGGCTGTCGAAATGGAAGGCCGCGAGGATTCACTTGGCCAGTTGCGCGCCTCTGTGGACATCGCCGAAAAGGAAATGACCGCCGAAGGGCGGGCCGTTACGCCTGCATGATGATCAATCGATGACGATTATGTTCTCGTCCAACAACGGTTGATACCGGTAGTAGATCTCGAGGCTCAGTATCATGAACTGGGTGCAGAGGACTCTTCCTCCATAGACGCCATCGAACGGAGTACCGGGATTCCATGATCCATTGGCGCACTTGGATGCGTCAAGAACCTGCATTTCCCTCACCTTCGGGACAAGTTGCTGGTTCCAGTCGGTCCAATAGGTCGAGCCCATCTGGAAGTTGGCCATTGTCGCATAGTAGATGAAGTAGAAGGAGAAGTTGCTGTTGAATGCACCAGTTGCTTTGTCAAAGGCGACTTTCCAGTCGGTCAGGAAATTTGCCTGAGCGCGGAGCAGGGGGTGCGTTCTCTTGAAGCCGATGAATCTGCGAGTTATCAGGGAAATAGCGGTCATTGATGGCAACGTCTGGGTGTCCATGTAGCCGGTGCCCTTTTTCTCGTAGATGTTCTGCTTGAAATTGTCGCCGTAATCGCTGCCCAGGTCAATGGTCTCGTATTCGCTATAGGGCTGGGTTACTTTGTCATACCAGTGCAACGCACCCTCGAAGCCCTTCTCGAACACTCTGAACCCGTACAACCTCGCCGTCTTCAGGGCGAGAACATCCCATCCGGTCACCGAGGAGTCGGTTTCATCCGGCCCGGACAGGTATCTCCAGCCGAGTGGGAAGTTCTGATGGGACTGGATCCAGTCAACCGCAAGTTGGCAGGGGACTTTGAGGCGTTCATCATCGGTCATTTCGAAACTGTCGCAAAGCGCAATAGTACCGATAGCCTGCTCGTAAGCAAGGCCGCTTTCGGGCACGAGCCCCTGCTGGCCTCCGCTGGTAAAGGTCGAGTCATCAGTCCCTTTCTCACGGAAGCAGCCGCTGCCAACCTGCATCGTAACCATGTAGTCGAGAGCGCGCTCATACACGTCCATGTACTTGCCGAATGCACCGGTGTACCCGCTTGAAGACATGCACAGCAGAGCCATTCCGGTCATTCCCACATCGTATTCAGAGCGGGCGGGCGGGATGCACGGCGAGCCCCCGGTGCAGTTCTTGGAGAAGTACATCGAACTGAGATTGCCGACCGGATCCTGGTGGCGCATTTGCCAGTAGAGGCCAAGCTCAACGCTTTCCTCGCCATCGCCCGATCCGCCGAATGACTTGATGGATTCATCGTGATTCCGGCGCTGCTCATTTTTCTTCGCTGCCTTGTTGGCTTCGGCGATGCTCTTGCCCTTGGCCTTGGTCTGGTACAGCGTCCACCACTCGTTCCATATGCCGGACTCCGGGCGGTAACGATGGCCGGAGATTCGCTCGAGTGTGGATAGGATTTCCTTCTTGTATTCCTCGTTCTGTCCGGGCTTCGCCTTCTCGATATTCCTGTCGAACTGGCCGATGAGCGCCGTGATAACGTTCGCGGAGGGGAAAAACCTCAAGGCCTTGATTCCCCGAATCCTGACTTTGATGTCGCCATCCGTCAGCAGGGAGATCAGGTTCTGGGCGCCTTCATTGCGGCTGATGTCCGCCATAGCCATCCCGGCCAACAGGACGATGTCATTGTCTTCCGAGGTCTTGACGATCTCGGCAAGTATGCTGATAGTGCTGGACTGTTTTGCAACTGCCAGTGCTTCTGCAGCCCTGGCCATGCCGGGAACATCTTTGCTGTTCTTGGCGAAATCCGCAAGCTCATTGGCGGTCGCGTCGTCTTTCAGCGCTCCAAGGGCCATTCCCGCCGCCCACTTGACGTATCTGCTCCGGTCGCTGTTGAAGGCCTTGTTCAGATCCTGCTTCATCTTCAGTTGCGGGTACTGGATCAGAATGTTGCAGGCCGCCTGTCTGATCAGCTCGTTGTTGGTCTTCAGAAAAGGGGCGGCAGCTTCCGGTGCTTCCTTTGCGCCACCCATCACGAGGCACTTTATGGCCGACATCTTCAGCGTCGCCGAACCTTTGTCCGCGGAGTTGGCGAGCGACATGGCTTCCTGCTTTGTCAGACCGATCTCCGCCAGAGTCCAGGCCGCTCCATTCGACACAAGGGTTTCCTTTGACTCCAGCGTCTTCAATAGATACGGCTTCGCAGCAGCATCCTTGCGGGATCGCACTGCGGAAAGCATATCCATCTTCAGGTGCATCGGAGCCTTGGAGTCAACAAGCGTCTTGGCGATTTGCTTGTGGTCCAGAGGGGTAGCCAGTCTTCCGGCCGACCGATAGGCCGCGCCCAGTACTAAGGGATCCTTGACCAGCAGGAACTCCTTGAGCGAATCCGAGGCTTTGACACCGCCAATGTAGCCTAAGGCCATTGCCACCGCGTATTCGGCGGTCTTCTTTTCACCGTGTTTCGTCATCACGACCTCGGCCCCTCTCTCGGGGTCGATTTGGCCGAGAGCGAAGCCGCAATTTACTGCAGTAAGACGGTCCTCAAGCGTGTTTCCGGTGGCGACGAGGATGTCGGCGATTGCGTCAATGTACTTGGGGTTCTTGCACATTCCCACGCCACGGATGGCGCTGATGCGAACCAAGGCAATCGGGTCCGTGAGAAGAGGCACGATGTCGTCGGCATACTCCTGAACGCCAAGGATGCCGATTCGCTCGCATGCGCCTGCGCGCTCAAGCCACTTCTTACTTTTCAGGTTAGGCTTGTTCAGAGCGTAGACATGCTTCCTCAACGCATCGGCGTCTTCCTTGGTCTGCTCGCCTGCCACGTTCGAGGACGCAAACAGCATTCCTGCAAAAAGGCAGAAAAGCATTATCGAACGAAGGGCTCTTTTCATTGTGGACCTCACCTGTTGGTCGCAGCAACGCGGCAGCTTCGAGAAACGCGATGCACAAGGGAAATCCTAAAGGACAACGCCGTCGAAGAACTCCCATCCCGATGGGAGCATTGCCTTCAACTCCTCGGCACTGTCAGCGAACACCGGGCTGATTTCCACTCGACCGATCGGGCTCCCGGAACCATCCCGAGGGATGGCGACACCCGCCGCCAAAAGCCATTTGAGCCACATCGTCGTCAGGGCGACATGTGCGGCAGCAGGTGAATCGGCTCCCACCGCGTTCTTGAGCGGGGAGAATTCCTCCGCCCGATCAACTTCGAGAGCTGTCGCCTTGCCTGCGAACCTGAGTGTGTCGAAGATGAACCGTTCGAACTTCACGACTTCTGTTTCCTCGCCACTCGGCATTCGCACTTTCTTCAGCGCAAAATGGCACGGTAGAGGGACGTTGCCGTTGATGATATTGTCCAAAAAAGTCAGGCTGAAAACGTGGATGGCCGTGTTCCCGGCGTGATATCGAAGCCGTTTGTCCTTGCGCCTCTCGCGATGTTGTTCGGGCGTGAGTTCACTGTATTCTATCACCCCCGGCTTGCCATCGATGAAACCAACAATTCCGACCTTCTCATCCGGGTTGGTCTTTTCGACGACCTTGGTGCTGACATCCGCCTGGCGCAGGTTATGGAATCCCACGAATACCGGGTCGCATATTCTGACCATCGGATTGTCCACCTGGAAGTAGAACAGCTCCTCGTAGCCTGATTCCAGCAGCCTTCGAACTGCTCCGGCCTTGCGAAGGGCATCCAACGCCCCGCCGTGCCCGTTAGGACTCTCCATGATATGCCCGGGGGCATCGAGGACGAGTTTGCCCCAGAGATCGATGCACGGGAGCATTCCCTGTTGCAGGAAGGTAATGCTCGCGGGTTCGAGCCCGAAAAAGTTGAAGGCAGCGAAGAATGCCCGTGTTTCTTCGTCGTTCTCCGGATTGGTCATGATGAACAAGGGAACGGTCTTGCAGTATCGTGCTCGCAGGTTCCGCAGTTTCAGGGCAAATACCTCGAACAGGCACTTGCCGGAGATGGGATACACCGGGAATGTTCCCTTGGGGCCGGGAAGACCGAGGCGTGTTCCCTGTCCCCCTGCCACAAGAAACGCCGCCACTTTTCCCGCTTTCAGCAGTTCCTCGCCCCGATTGCGGGCCTTGCGGAACTCGGCTATGTCCTTGGCTGTCTGGGGCGGGCGTATGGTCTCGGCGGGAGCAAACTCCGCATGACGCGCAGGGGCGCGGTTGATGTAACTGTCCAGCAGAGATCCCAGACCGTCGAAATTGAGCCTCCGAAGCTGCTCGAGAAAGGCTGATTTCGCGGGCTCGGCGAGTTCATCATATCCGCGGAAAATATGATCTTGGCCAAAGGACTTGGCTCGTTCACGCAGCAGTTCGTACAACCGGTGGTCTTCCATCGGATCCCTTCAACTAAAGGAATTTGAGCACTAACAGCACCACAGCGATGAAGAAGAACAGGCCCCCGAGCAATATCGCTATCACCAGGAAGTACTTTCGGAGCTTGCCCATCTCTTTCTTCAGCTTGTCGATCTCCGCGTCCTTGGTCTGCTCCATGTCGCGCGAGGTCTTCAGAGCCCGGATGATTGTCGTGTCTCTTTGAGGTAGCTTCTCGGCTTCGAGCCTTCTTCGCGCACGGCAGAGCGACAGGTCGTTGACAAGGGAATCCGTGCTCTGGTAGCGTTCTTCCGGATTCCGCGCGGTCATCTTCAGCACGATCGAACACAACTCGTCGGGTATCTGCGGGTTCAGGTCTTTTGGCGAGGGCACGTCCCTGACAAGGTGCTGGCGCATTACTGTCGAGCCGGTTCCGGAGAAGGGCGCGGAACCCGTAAGCATGTGGAACATCGTCACGCCAAGCGAGTATATGTCGCTGCGCACGTCAATATCGGCCTTGCCCTGAGCTTGCTCGGGTGAAATGTAGTCCGGGGTCCCAAGGACCATTCCAGGCTCGGTGATAATATCGTCCTGACGCGGCTTGACGAATCCGAAATCCATCAGCTTCGCCCGGCCTTTTCCGTCGATCATTATGTTGCCCGGCTTGATGTCCCGATGGACGATCTTGTATTGCCACAGGTAGTCCAGAGCCTTGGAGACCTGGTACACCGCATCTATGGCAAAGTCAACGCTTAGCGGACCTTCCTTCTCGATAACATCCTCTACGGTTCTGCCTTGCACGAGTTCCATCGAGAAATAGATCCTGCCCTTGTCCTTGCCGACGTCGTACACCTGCACGAGGTTCTCGTGGTTCAGCTTTCCGAGCAGGCGGGCCTCGAGCAGGAACCTCTTTTTGAACTCCTCATCGAAGTTCCACCTGGGGTGCAGGAGTTTCAGCGCCACTTCGCGCCCCATCGAAAGCTGCACCGCGCGATACACTACTCCCAGGCCGCCTTCGCCCAGCTTTCCGACAATCTGGTATCCGCCTATCCGGTGCTGCTCATTCTGCTGATCTTTGAGGAAACGCTCTGCCGCCAGCCTGACGGCGCGAGCCTGTTCATCATCGATCAGTCCCTCCTCGACAAGGTATCTGCTGAGGGTGAGTTCGGTATCATCCTCGCGCTTTACCGTGAACAGAGCAATGCATCGATTCACCTCCTGGCGGGAGGCGAACTTGTTGCTCACTACGAGTTCCGCGAATTGCCTGTCGGCTGCGGAGAGCTGTTCAGCAAGATCCATATTTTTCAACCACTGTAAGGTATGAACTTGTCGGGTTCGGCGTTGCAGATCGGACACTTGTAGTCAGGCCGTGAGGAATAGACCACGCGGCCGCAGGAAATGCATTCCCACGCGTCAACTTCGTATGGCGTGAAATGCTGAACGCCAAGGTTGCACACCGGGCAGGACTCGGGGGGGATTCCGCCTTCAGAGATAAGCCCGCAATTGGCGCATCGCCAGGCACGGACTTCGCCCTTCTCGATCAGCCTCTTGATCTCTTCAAGCGTCGTATGGGCATCAGGGGAGGGGATCTGAGCCGGCCGGGTCTCGTCCACGATGTACTCTTTGACTTCTTCGCGTCCGGCCTTGAGCGCAAGAACCGTTCGTGCCAGGCGTTCGCCAAGGAGCCGGGCGGAAGTCCGAGCCCCTTCGTCGGGCTCGGAGCTTACCGAGTGATCGATATAAGAGATCGCGCCGAGGAAACTCCCCTCGCTTGAGGATTTCCGCGGGAAAGGCGGAAGCCCGACCATCAGCATCCCGTGTGCGAACAGCGGCAACATCGTAGTCAGCAAAGCCGTTTCTGCTCCGCCGTGATTCTTGCCGGACGCCGTGAAAACGCAGGCGGGCCTTCCACGCAGCGTTCCCTGCTGCCACAATGGCCGCAGGCGCCTGAAGAATACCTTCATTGGCGCTGACATGGTTCCGAAGTGATTCGGCGTGCCGAAAGCGTAGGCATCGGCCGCGACGATCTCCTTCAAGGTCACCTCCGACGTGGACTTGACGTCAACACGTATCCTGTTGACTTCTGACGCACCTGCGGCGAGTTCGTTCGCGAGTAGACGCGTGCCGCCCTTGTCGGAATCGAAAATAACCAAAACGAGGCAACTTTCCATACTGACCCCCGTCTCAAGATTATACGGCCGACACGAAGTCCGACAAGCGAGTTTTCACCGAGCAGTTCGTCCGGAGTCGGCACTACTATTTGGTTCCAACTCCCAAGCGGGTATACTTGCCTCGTTGAAAGGAGCCACAGTTGAAGACATTCATGTTCGCAGCCACCGCAGTCCTCCTCGCAGCTTGTGTGGCCGCGTTGTACTTCCTTATGCGCCCGAACGGGCCTGATAACAAGCCCCGCGAGCTTGGCAAGCCGGGCACGCCCATCTCCGTTTCTCTCTCGATAGACTCGTCCGACGGCAGTTTCCGCGTTATCAAGGCAGTCGTCTCCTGTTCCATCGATCTCCCTGAAGCTGTCCTTTCCCCCATCGCCTTCAAGGGCATCGAACTCATCAGCCCCACTCAGCCGGTCCCCTTCAAGATAATTGCAGGAGCGAAATTCACAACGCTTTTCAGGATCAAACTCCCTCCCACTGGTGAGGGCGATTTCACCGCTGAAGCTTCCGCCGTGCTGCCTGATGGCTCGCGCATTGCCGAAAACGCTTCGCTGGCCTTCGTTGCGGGTGAGCTTGTCGCTCGCGGGCAAAAGCCCGATTTCCGCAATGTTGACCCTAACCGCGTCCAGAACGTACCGGCAGGGAGGTAGCACCTGTGAGAATGCTTCAAACCGCTGTCTGCGCGGTGGCGGCCTTTCTCCTTCTCGCCGCTGCGCCTGCATATGCAACGACCGTTACGGGAACCATCAGGTACACTGACAGAACCTTCGATAGAACAGGATTCATCGGTGTCCGTTACCTCCCCGTTCCCTACGCCAAGATTGAACTCTGGACCGTTGACTCCGACACCGGCAACCCGGTGGCGAAGATTGACACGACCACTCTCACTAATGAGGGCGCGTTCTCATTTACGGAGCTTAGCTCCGTTCTCGGCGCCAATGCGCTTTTCCAGATCAAGGTCTTCAGCGACACCACGAATCTGCTGGGCACTCCACAGCCCGTGAGGGTGCTCAATCTGGCCGGAGATGTCTTCTCGATTTCCTTCCGCGGCGCCGGGCTGGTCACGGATGGCTCCGGCTTCTGGACAGGCAATCCGGGCGACCTGGACACCGCCGGGAGTCTCACCATATCGCAGAGCAACAGTGGCCCGTTCAATATCCTGTACTGCATCGCGTGGAGTTCATACTTCGTCGCCCAGTTGGAAGATGGAGCTTTCCCTCCGCGCGTTACGGTTCGCTGGGAGACGGGCAGCACCCAGGGCACTTA
>JBAZOJ010000008.1:0-37605 GCA_041648755.1 Candidatus Brocadiia bacterium | reverse complement strand
GTTTGTCTCCTTCTACTATGCGATGCTGATCGTTATGGGCAAGATCTTTGAGATCGGCTTTCTGCTCATATCCTTCCGCAGGACCTTGGTCTCCGTTGAGAGAATCAAAGCCCTGGAACAGCATGAGCCGGATGTCCGGGAGCAACGTTCGCCGCTGACCGTGAAGTCGCTGCATGTGGATATTGCATTTGAGAATGTGGGTTTTAGCTATGATGGAGGACCCGATCTGGCTCTCTCCGGAGTGACTTTCACTGTCCGGAGGGGACAGAAGATAGGGATTGTCGGCCCCGTGGGAAGCGGAAAATCCACGTTGCTGGGACTGCTGCCGAGGCTCTACGATGCCACCGAAGGGAAACTGCTTGTTGACGGGGTGGACATCCGCCAGTTCCGGCTGGAGTCGCTCCGCAAGCGCATCGGCTATGTTCCTCAGGAGCCGCTGCTGTTCTCCGAGACTCTGGAGAACAACGTGATTTTTGGCCGCGAAGGGATTTCGCCGGAGATGGTGCGATGGGCGTGCGAAGTGTCGCAATTCGCCAACGATCTGACATCATTCCCTGAAGGCATGCAAACGAAGGTCGGGCACCGCGGCATGACCTTGTCGGGTGGTCAGAAGCAACGTCTTTCGATTGCCCGCGCACTTGTCACGAAGCCTGACGTCCTTATACTTGACGACTGCAGTTCCGCTTTGGATGCTTCAACCGAAGCGCGGCTGTGGATTGCACTTGCGAAGGAGTTACCGGGCACGACCATTTTCGTGGTATCGCACAGGATCGCGTCCGTAAAGGATGCTGATTTGATCGTCGTCTTCGACCACGGAAAGCAAGTCGCCACGGGGCGTCATGCCCAGCTTCTTTCCGAGGGGATCCCCGTGTATCGGGAACTCGTAGATGCTCAACTGGGTGCGACCAAAGCAGCCACCGAATGTCCCGAGCCTCCTTCGCCCCCTGATTCGGATATCGGACGCGCTGTGGTATAATCTCGCATAGTTGCAGCGCAACCCCTGACCAGCCATTTAGGAGGCTCAATGCTGCGCATAAGAACGGTTGGGACATCCTCGACGCAAATCGTGGATCTTGGCGAAGGCGATTTCACTATCGGGTCCGCGCCCGATTGTTCGATTCGCATATCCTCTGTTCCATCAAAGCTCATTGCTGTCACTGTGCGCAAGGGAGTGGCCTCCTTCAAGGCAGAATCACCCGTAGACCATAACGGCAGATCTGTCAAGGAAGGGAAACTGAGGGCAGGCGATATCCTGATCGCTTCCGGCGTCAAGTTTATCCTTGAGGAAGCAACATCCGCGGCCTCGAGCGGCGCAACCATACAGATGCCGACCGATGGTAAGACAGTCAACATGACTGCCTCTGAGCTTCCCGGCATTCCTCCGGTTCTCACTGCACAGATTCTATCCGCAGTGAAGGAGTTGGAGATCGCCGGTCAGGCGGATCAGGTAAAGCACTTGGCTGGTGAGTTCGAGAAAACCACGACCCTTCCTGGAATGAGCCTCGCGGCAATACTTAAGGCCCTTGACATGCTTGATGGAGGGGCGAAGAACGAGTCCCTGGTAAAGGCTGCATTGGCCAAGAATGAGGGGATCAGACGCCGCGTCGAGGACCTGTACTCCGCGCAGACCGGGTCATTTCAGGCGGGCGCATCTCCTGTTGAGATGAAGACCTCTGTCATCGGTTCCGGTGACGCAACAAGATCCGTGGGTGCTCCCGGTGACCTTGATATCTTCGGGGACAAGAAGACAGAGGGCTTCAGGCAGATGATTGACCGGGAAGTCAGTGCCAGGACCTCCACGACGGCCATAGGGGAACAGCGAAAAGAGTCGGTTCTCAGGGCGCTCGAGAACATGGGCATAGTACAGGAGGAGTTGAAAAACAGGGCAATTGAGGTCTCGCGCCGCGAGGATGGCCTGACCACAGCCGAATTGCTCGTCAACCTCGGCCTGCTTTCACCTGAAGCCATCGATGTGAAACCCTCCAAGCAATTTGCGGGTATAAGACCCCAGCTTGAGGGTAAGGTTCTGGGCGATTACAGGCTGGTGAAGGAACTCGGCTCCGGCGGTTTCGGCATAGTCTACCGGGCGGACAGCCTGATTGACAAGAAGGTCTACGCGATCAAGGTGCTATTCAAGGAGTACAGCGACGACATTACCCAACTGGCCATCTTTGCGCGCGAAAGCAAGACAGCGAAGCAGTTCGAACACAAGAACATTCTGAAGGTATTCGGGCTGGAGAAATTCCGCGATACGTACTACATGATCACCGAATTCGTCGAAGGCGGAGACCTCTTCGGGGTGATCAGGAAACAGAAGAAGCTTGGCTGGAAGGATATCGCCACGTACGGCGCGAAGATCTGCGATGGCCTTCAGTACGCGGCATTCCCCCCCGGCAGCTTCCGCGGGATCATTCATCGCGATATCAAGCCACAGAACATTCTGCTCAGCAAGGATGGCGAGCCCAAGCTTGCCGACTTCGGACTCGCGAAGTTCGAGGAAGGCTCTGCCGAGACCGTGGTCTATCAGACCACGGAAGCCATGATCTTCAAGGGAACCGTCGCTTACGCCGCTCCGGAGCGCTTTGCCGGAAACAAGGATATAGACCACAGATCGGACATTTACTCCCTTGGCGTCATGTTCTACGAAATGGCGACGGGACGGCTTCCCTTTGAGGGGATGGGCGTTTCCGAACTGATCCTTGCACACATGAACATGAAGCCTGTTGCACCGAAGATGCTCAACCCCGACATTCCTTTGGTGCTTGAGAACCTGATCCTGAAGTGCATGCAGAAGAAGCCGGAGCAACGCTACGCCAATGCGGGAGAGGTTGCCGCTGAGTTCCGCAAGATGCTGGCCAATGAGCAGTCGATTGGGAATTTCAGCCTTGCAGAGCAATGGAAGTCGCTGTCGCTGTCAGCCACCGTGGCGATTCCTGACAGGCTGCCGTCAAACTTGCCTCTGCGCATCCGCATGAAGTACTTCCTTATGCGGCCGCGGCCACGCTTCTGGCGCACCGCAGCGATTTCCGCGGCCATTGTGGTGCTCGGGATCGCTGCCCTCATTCTCTTGCCCATTATCGTCGAGGCACGGGCGATGTCCCGCGCCAACGCGTACCTTGCCGATTTCAACTACGATGAGGCCATAACCGAACTCAGCGGGGTAGTCGAGAAGAGCCCGGATAACCGCGGAGCAGCGGATTTGCTGAAACGAACGAAGGACAAGGTCGTTTCTCTTCGCGAAGTACTCCTGCCGCGTATTGCCCAGGAAAAGCGCTCACCGTCCCCGAACACTGAAAAAATCTATGGTGCCGCACAACAGGCGTTCGAAATCACGCCAATGGACGACAACCTGGCCGGGACATTTGTCGACTCCGGAATCTCCTCCGCCTCGCTGCGAATGGACAGGGGCGAGTTCCAGGCGGCTTCAGAACTGCTCACCTTCTTGCGCGAATCCCTGACGAGGTTGCCAAATCCCCGAAAAACAGAATATGTCGCTCGTCTTGACGACTTCCTGAAGATAAGAAACCCGGAGACTCTTGAGATCCAGACCGCGGATCTCGCGCGGAAGGCTGTCGAAGAGGAAAAGGTTCTCAGAAACACGGATGGGCTGTTCACGGGCGATGGTTCCACGCGTGCCGTTGCATCGGGAAAACTCGATGCGCTCCTCGCATCCGTGACGAGGATTTCGGCCATCTATTCGCGCATGGCCGAGATCTCCCCGAAGAACCTCTCCGTGCTGCTTGAAGGATCTGCATATTCCCGGCTGAACGGGAGTTTTGCGGCAGGAGTCGCCGCAGACCGACAGGGGGCGGAATCGCGCCTTGCACGTATGCTGTCGATGATGCGGGTCGAACAGGAAATGCGCGAGAGGAAACTTGCCGCGCTGCTCGAGATCTACGACCTCTGGAAGCAGCAGACGCCATTCGAAGAGATTATCCGGGTGGCTCGCGAATTCAGCGATCCGAGCGACCTCGACAAGGCCAGGCTCGCATTGCAGCTTTGCCAGATCGTTCTCAGCATCACTCCGGACGAAAAAGCCGCGCTCAGCGCCCTCGACGGTCTGGTCGGCAAGCTCACAAGCACTTTTGATGCCAGTTCTCCTGACCTCGCTACTATCGACCTTGCCGGGGTCGCGATATTGACTCAGTACAGGTACGCGCCGGAGGCCGGTCTTAAGGCTGGAAGGGCTTCCCTCTCTGTTTTTGAGGCAATGCTGCCCAGATGGGTGGGTACCGTCCGATTCATCGCCTTGTGGCGCAGCTATCGCTCCCTCGGAATTGCCGTCGGCGAAGCCAAGGCTGCCGGCGCTTTGGCGTGCTTCCAGAAGTCGATGATTCCGCACTTCACGTCACTCATTCGCGGAACGGATCGCGAAGGGGCGGCGTCGGCGTTGGACTCGATTCTTGCCGATTCCGCTTTTGCGCCCCAGGCTGGCGAATTTTGCAATTCGACGATGGCGGCGACAACGGAAGTCATCGCAACATCTCCGGCTTTTGCCGATAGATTCGTTTCCGATTTCATCGCGCGGGCCAAAACCGCGACAGGTGAATTCTCTGATGCCGTCCGGCGGAACCTGGCTCCATTCGAAAAGCTGAAAATCGGGCTCGCAATCTACGCGCAGGCGCGCGGAATTATCTCCGACGGAACTGCCACTGAAGATGATCTGCGACGCGCCAGGACAATGCTCCTCGCGCTTAAAACTGATGCATTCCCGGGCGCGAGCCTCGATGCCGACATGGCGCGACTGGACGATTTCCTGAAGAACTTCGGAGTGAACAGGCAGGTCTCGCAGTTCAGGGCCGAGTTCTTTGTTTTGCTGGGAAAGGAAGACTTCGCTGGAGCGAGAAAGGCAATCACTCAGGCTGCCGATCTTGCGGGAGCCGCTCGTCCGGACATTTCTGTGTTGCGCAACGCGATGGCCGCGTTTGTCGATGCTGACGGAATGGATCCGGCGGAAGCGGTTGCGGGCATGGAGAAGGCAGTCGATGCCGTGAAGACGGTTGTTCTCGATACCGATGCCGAACGGGCCGTATGGAGCCGCTTCATCGAGGCATTCCAGAACAAGCTTCTCCTCCTGCGAAAGAAAGCAGCGGATGCTGCCCAGGCGAAAGACAGGTCTGCAGAGGCAAAGCGCATGGTTGAGCAGGCCGACAAGCTGTTTGAGGCCGGCGATTTTTCCGGTGCATTGACGCTCTACCAGAAGGCCGATGAGCTTGTCCCGTCTGCCGAAACGAAAGCAAAGATGGATGCGGCCGCGAAAATGATGGGCTACAAGGGCCTTATGAAGAAAGCTGAAGAAGCACTGGCAAAGGGTGACTACCTGGCTGCCGAGGAATTCTGCAAACAGGCACAGCTTTCCAGTGACACCGCCGAAGTGCGATCTCTCCTTGACAAATGCCGCCGATATAAGGTCTACGCGGAATCATTTGCCGAAGGCTCGAAGGCACTGGCCGAAGATCGCCTCGACGACGCGGTGAGGCTTCTTGCCCTGGCGCTGGAGAATGCGCCTGACGGGAAGAGAGAAGAAGTGCAGGGGCTCTTGGCCCGCGCGAAGGTCCGCAAGTTTGTGTCCGATGGGAATGTCGCTTTCAAGGCTGGCGATTTCCGCAAGGCGCAGGGATCATACTCCCTGGCTACAGCCATTGCTCCTGACTCGGAAGCCCTTATACGTATCGGGGTGTGCATTCTCGAGATTACCGCATTGCCCGATGTCAAAGAGAACGAACTGATTGACGCCCGGACGGGGCGGAGCCAGGTTCTTGTCGCTCTCGACTGCATTAGATCCGGACGCGAGGGAATTGCCAACGCGGCTGAGTCGAGAAAAAAAGAATTGGCCATTCTCGCCGACAGATCAGAGGCGCTGGCCTTGTATGCGGTTTACACGATCGAGCACTCCCAGGCAATGCTCAAGCGGGCTCTGGAACTGATCGACTCGGCCATCGCCGCCGACCCGAAGTCCGTGGACGCCAGGATTGATAAGGCAGGCATTCTGATGGCAATGCGCGATGTCGAAGGCTGTTTGAAGGTCATTAACGAGGGTTTGGCGCTTGATCCGGCCAATCCCCTGCTTCAGCGCCACCTGGGCAGCGTTCTTTTCGCCCAGGGAAAGCTCGATGAAGCGGAGGCTGCCTACAAGAAATGCATCGCTGGCAATTCTCGCGATTCGCTGGTCTATCTGGGCCTGGGCAACATCTATAAGGCTCAGCAGAGGCTGAAGGAGGCGGAAGCGGCTATCCTGAAGTCTCTCGAAATCTCTCCGCTGCTGGCTGAGGCGCACAACAATCTGGCGTGGCTGTATTCCACTACCACCGATCCCGGTTTCAGAAAGCCGAAGGAAGCAATAGAGCATGCGCTTACAGCGTGCAGGCTCACCGCTTACTCCAATCCCGATTGGCTGGATACACTGGCTCATGCGTACGCAGCCGATGACAACCTTGCCAAGGCAGTCGAGGTCGAGGCAAAGGCACTGGAGATTGCCCCCGATCGAACCGACATCGCCGATTATCTCGTCGAGCTCAAGAGAAAAGCAGGCGGAAAGTAGCATGCTGTCCATCCGCGTGCCAGTCTTGGTGTTGCTGCTGACTCTCTGCTGGGTCGGCATTGCTGTCGGCGCTCCGTTGAGAAATGCGGACTTCCTCACTGGCTTTCCGGCTGAGTTCGAACAAGCGAAGGGCAAGGGGCTCGCGGCCATCGACGCCCTTGCGCGCAAGTGCGTCGTGTCAGGTTTGTTCAAGCAGGCCCGTGAGTGCGCGGCCGAGGCGCTCAAGCTGAAAGCCGATGATCCGACGGCGAACGAGATTTCCGGGCGGGTTCTGGTTGACAAGGCTTGGCTCACCCCGGCAGAGAGGGATGCCAAATACGCGCAGGCAAACCCCGGCAAGTTGCTGTGGGGAGCGAAGTACGTCACCAGCGCCGAGATGGAGGAACTGCGAAAGAAGGAGCGCGCGAAGATCGGCTGGGAATGCGACAGCTACTTCTCCGACCAGTCGGGATTTGTTCTTCACTTCAAGGGCCCTTATGACGATGCGATGAGCGTAAGGCGCCTCGTCGAGGCGACAGTCCGCGGCTGGTCGAGCGAATTTGGGACCTCGGTGGGAATGCCAAGGGATGCCCTGTCAGTTCACGTCTTCGACAAGCAGCAGGAAATGTCCTCTTTCGTCGCCCGTGTGACCGGCCAGGCTGCGTCCTCGCCGAACGTGTTCGACCCCAAAACGCTTTCTTCCTTTGTTGTGTTCAATCAAGACAACGAGATGTTCTCACGGGATATGGTCGTGGAAGCCGTTATCCGGGGCATTCTGGGCATGTTGGGGGAAAACGGTGACAGGACCTCGCTCTGGTTCCACTACGCCTTCCTGTACTACTTCCGCATCGCCAGGGATGGTCCCGAGTCGATCGCGCATGGTTTTATTAGGAAATATGCGCCGGATTTGCGTACTATAGCTGTGGAGACTGTCGCGGGAGACAACATGTTCGACCTGAAAGGACTTCTGTCCGGAGGGTCTGCTTACTTCTCGGACGATCCGAAGTCTTCGAGGCGTGCGGTTTCTTACGCGGTGTTCTACATTGTGAACTTCGAGTTCCAAGGGCTATATAAGGCTGATTTCCACGCGTTTCTGAAGGCGGCTTTCAGGGGAAAGTGCGACTACAAGGCATTTTCGCAAGCCGTCAAAGGACTGAGTGTCTTGGAAAAGGAGTTGCCAGCGCTTGTGGCGGGGCTATCATTTAGCGACTGAACACGAACAGGAGCTTTGATGAGACGACCGACATGGCTTTTGATTGTCCTCGTGCTGGTTTCGTCCTTCGGTTGTGGAACACCACCCGAGCCGGAGCCGGAGACATCCGCAGAGATGGCGGCGCGGGGAAAAATGATGAGAGCCATGTCGCAGGTGTCGGCAGCTTCATTTGCGGAAGATCCTGCGGGATATGTTCAGGCAATCGCAACACTGCGCGAGTCACTGGCTTACGACCCGAACTACCATCGTGCCAATGCGATGATGGCTCTGGTCATCCTTCAGATCTGCAACCATACAAATGTCCTTGGCCCTTCGCTCCCGGGCTTGGAAATCACGCCTGAAAGCGCCCGGCCATATGCCAACACGGCGATCAACAAGAACCCCAAATCGGTGGAGGGCTGGTCGTTGCTTGCAATGATATGCGTTGCCGAGAGCGACTTTGCCGGTGCAAAGGAGGCCCTCGCCAAAGCGAAGTCGGCCAGCGCTAAGGCCAGAGAGTACTACCTGGCCTATGGCGATTACCTCTACAATCTGCCCGAAGAGAAACCCAGCAAAAGAGCCAATAACATCGTCAATGCCGCGGCATCCTACTTGTCCGCCATCGAAGCGGATCCTGAATTCGGCATTGCCTACATGCGATTGCTGGACCTCTACGAGGCGATCGGCGACTTGGACAGGATTGCGAAATTGATCGTGGATATCCGCTCATTGGGATACACTCTTTCTTCCGTCAGATCCATCCGGTACAGACAAAAGGGGATCATGTGATCCCTGAATTCGAGTCGAAGGCGCGGGCCTGCCCGATTTGCGGGAAACGCTCGACCGATGAAACGGGCCGTGCCATGGAGTTCTTCCCCTTCTGCTCGAAGCGGTGTAAACTTGTCGATCTGAACAACTGGCTGACCGGCAGTTACTTCGGAGAAGAACCAGGGCAGTCCGACGATGGCGAGCCCCGCATCAAGGAAAAGAAATGAGCGGCTTCAAGCCACTGGACCTGATCGAACGCTCTCAATACCTGACGGCCTTCTCAGCGTGGGTTGCAGCCCGGGCCGGGGGTCGGTCGGAATCCCTGATGAAGGGAATGGAAGCCGTTTCGGTCTCGTACCGCACGTACTGCTGTGCAAGCCTCGAAGTCCTTTTCCATGAGCTGTCGCTGGACTCGCGCAGGTCGCGGCAAGTGCCCAAGTTCCCGCCAGGCTTCGACAGGACTCTTGCCGACCACAAGGCAGGCAAAATTCACTACGAGATGCCGCAGGCCTTCAGGGCGACGTCAGAAGAGTATATGCTCACAGATACGGTGCGCAGGGAAACCTGCGGCAAATGCGAAGGCGAAGGCCGGGAAAGATGCCCCAGTTGCGAGGCCAAGGGCAGGCTGAAGTGCGGCGACTGCGGCGGGGACGGGCTGTGTACGCACTGCAAGGGAGCCAAAACCCAGCCCTGTCCGAAGTGTGAAGGCAAGCCGTCTGTGCCCTGTCCCGTATGCGTGGGGAAGGGGTGGGTTCGCAAGGATTTTGAGACGGTCCGCTGCCCGAACTGCATGAACGGCCTGATTGTCTGCGACGAATGCGGTGGACGCGGCAGAAGAGACTGTACCGAGTGCTTCGGCAAGGGGACCTGTGTCGCCTGCAGGGGAATCGGGAGCATTGCCTGTGTGAAGTGCGGAGGGCAGGGCACCCCGATGTGTACGGCATGCGGCGGGGAAGGCCAGTGGCACACTTATACGGTGCTGATGCGCAATGTGTCCCGACGCGATGCCAGGTCCTTTGACGCGCTTGATGTTCTGCCCAAGGCGGTTACGGCAAAAGTATCCGCCCATCTCGACACTTCGACGCCAATCTTCGAGCAGACCTTTGGGCCGGGAGAAATCCCCAACATCGACTACGTTGACGTCGGCGTGGCCGAGTTCGTTGCCCGCATCTGGAAGAGCCTGTTCAATGAAGTGGGGACGACGGAACGCGACATCTACTGCCGGTTCTCCACCAAGTACGTGCCTGTGGCACGGCTCGATTTCGACTTCGCTGGCAAGCACTTCACCGGCTATTTCGTCGGCCCCGCAAAGGACTTCTTCTGCGACGCGGATCCCGTCGAATATATGCTCGACATCACACTGAAGAAGGCAACGGACCTTCTGGCTTCCGGCGACAGGCGCGCTGCCGTGGAGACCTCTTTCGTTGCGCTGAGCGAAGCGGTTGCCAACCGGAAGTACCGGCCGCTCTACCGGGAAATGCTGAATCGCGCTGCATCTCAGGCGCACAGGGATTTTGCAGGGTCGTCATTCCCGATTGCCGTCGTGACCGCGCTGGTCTTTTCCTCCGTCCATCTCTTCACAAGACAATTCGCAGGGCTGCCTGCTTTTCTGATTGCCGCAGCGTGTGCGACCTTTGCAGGAGCCATCGCCCCGCTTGTCGGCTCCTTGCTTGGTGTGAAGCTTGTTTTCCGCAATGCGCGGCTTGCCGGGTGGTTCATTTCGTCGGGCGCTGCCGCTCTCGCAGCCTCTTCCACCTGGCTGGTTTCAAAGCCTGCCCTGATGATTCCGGTCGCCCTCGGGGTCATCGTTCTTTGCGGCTTGGCCGCGTTTGTGATCCTCTCCCGCCGCCCGACCGCACTCGGAGAAACCGAAACGAACCTTATCACCCTGTGCCTGCGCGACTCGGATCCGGCTGAATAGAACGATAAGAATTCTGCTCTCACGTAATTGTCAAAAGAAGGGGGCGGCCATTGGCCGCCTTCAAGGCTGTTTCCGTGTAGTCGCGTTCACCGCGATCCGCCCGTCTATCGGGTGAGGAGGTGCGGATCCGCCTCAGGCGGATGTCCGCCCATTAATGGGTGTCCTGAAGGACGCCCGTACACTATCGGATTTCGGTTTTTGCCGCCGTTCTTCCTGTAGTCGCGTTCCCCCGATCCTTCTTTTTCAGGATGGCAGCGAAGACCTGCCAATATGGGTTCGGAGGAAGCCGCTGCCAAAGAAAAGCCGTTACCCTGTCACCCTTCGGGGGGATACTGGGTAGGAGCGCCACGCACTCGTCTGGCGCTTGTCCTCCGGAGGCGCGGCGAAGGAGGATGGCATCGGCCTTGAAGGCCGCTTACACGTAGTCGCGCTCACCGCGATCCGCCCGTCTGTCGGGTGAGGAGGGCATCCGCCTCAGGCGGACAACGTGGACATTCAAGGACATCCCGCAGGCGAACTGTAGTTAGCGCGTCTGCGCGCTTCGTCCTGCTGGGTATGCCCTTGCCTGAAACGGCGGTAGTAAGCCATTACACAACCATTTCGTTAGTGCGGATAAGGGCTGCAGGTCGGGCCGCAATACATAGTCACGCTTAACGCGCCCCGCCTCAGGCGGGGCTTCCGCCGAAGCTCTCTGGCTGCTATCCTGAGCATCGATGTGGAAGAATCCCCTCCGGGGTTGGCTGGAGACCTGAGGCCTGAGGCTGATGCTATCAGCGATTCAAGAAGCTCTCGATTGGAATCCGCTGTCCAATTCCGCCCTCCAGCCCGCAGCCTAAGGTCTAATGCCCAAGGCGGCTCCTATCCTCTTCATCCTGAGCATCGATGTGAAATCTCCAGGTTCGAAGGGCTTCGCAAGGCCTTACTTCTCCGGCTTGCCTCCAGCCTCGTTCGACAGCGCCTTCTTGAATGCTGCCACAAGCTCCCTTAGCTTGAAAGGCTTCTGCACAAAACCCGCGAGCCCTTTGCCGACGAAGCGGTTGGTGGCGTCGAGTTCGTTGTACCCGCTGGTGAGGATTACCGGCACGTCCTGCTTGATTCTCCTGAGTTCGGAGAAAGCATCCTCTCCGCCAAGGTGCGGCATTGTCAGGTCAAGAAGCACGGCGGTTATTTCGTCCGCGCGTTCGCGGAACAACTCCACACCCTCACGACCGTCGGGCGCGGTAAGCACGGTGAAACCACAGCCGCGGAGAATCATCCCCGCCACCCCGCGCACTCCCTCCTCGTCGTCTATGACGAGAATTGTCCCGGTGCCTTGCCAGGGGTCAGCAGCCTCACCGGTGGCGAGTTTCAAGCTCGCCATGGATGTAGAGCGAGGGAACAGCAGCTTGAAGGTCGTTCCCTTTCCGACCTCGCTGTACACCTTGATGGAGCCGCGGTGGCCACGGACAATCCCGAGCACTGCCGCCAATCCGAGGCCCCTGCCGGTGAACTTGGTGGTGAAGAACGGGTCGAAGATCCTGTCCAGTGTCGTAGGACTCATCCCGCAACCGTTATCGGCAAGCTCTATGTAAACGTAGTCGCCGGGCGGAAGGTTCTCGTTGATGTATGCCGATTCCAAGTATTCCGTGTCGATATTCTGCACACCAGTGCTGATCGAGATCACCCCGCTCTTTGAGCCGATGGCTTCCGATGCGTTGATTATCAGGTTCATGAACACCTGGCGCATCTGGGTAACGTCGGCATCCACGGGCGGCAGGTTGGCAGCCATGTTCAGCTTGAGCAGCACGTTTTTCGAAACGGAAAGCTGCAGGAGTTTGAGCATCTCCGAAATCAGGTCGTTCATGTTGATGGGAATCACCACGAACCGGCCCTTTCCGGAGTACGCAAGCATCTGCTTGGTCAGGTCGGCAGCGCGGAGGCTCGCCTCTTTCAGATCGAGTATTCGGTCGCGCCCTGCGGATGTCTCGGACATCTGCATCAGCGCGAGTTCGGCGTTGCCGAGGATGCTCGTGAGCAGGTTATTGAAATCGTGCGCGATCCCACCCGCAAGGACGCCAAGGCTCTCCAGCTTCGCGGCCTGCTGGATTTGCGCCTCCATCTTCTTTTTTTGCTCCTCGCTCTTCACCCGATCGGAAACATCGCGGAAATACTGGACGACTTCAGCCGCCTGGCCCTCCCTGTGCAGGGGGAAGGAGTGCAGTTCCAGCCACCGTGTCTCGCCAACGCCTTTCTTGACCGTAATGGTGTCGATCTGCGGGCGGCAGCTCTCGAATGCACGTGTAACAGGGCAGCTATCGCACGGGTCCTGTCGGTCGTAGAAGACATCGTAACACTTCTTGCCGACAAGCGGTGCTTTCCCGGGGAACCAGCGCGCGATTGTTGTGTTGGCTCTTAGGATATTGAATCTCTCGTCCAACACCGAAATACCGTCCTGAATGCCATCGAAGATCGTGGCGAGAAAATGCTCGCTGGACACAAGGTCCTGCTCAGCCTTCACCAGATCGGTGATGTCCGAGCCGAATCTAATGATGCCTGCCAGCTTGCCTTGCTCGTACATTGGCGTGTTGCGCCAGGACAGGATTCTCTCCTCGCCGCTCCTGCACAGCACCTTGGCGTCGATGCCCGGCGGAGGCAGAATTCCCTGCTCACTGAATCTGCGGAATCTTTCCCACTGTTCCGGGTAGCGGTCCCGCGGTGAAAATTTCTCAAACCAGTCCGTTCCGATGACCTCATCCCGTCTGTAGCCGGTGACTTGCTCAGCTTCCTTGTTGAACATCGTGACCCGGCCAGCCATGTCAAAGCCGACGATAAGGATGTTGGCGTTTTCGATAATGCTCTCGGTGTATTCCTTCGCGAGTCTGAGATTCTCTTCGTGGTGTTTCCTTTCAGTGATGTCCCTTACAATGCCGAAGATAAGGCCTTTACCGTCAATCTGCACCGCGGCCGACTTGATCTCGACATGGAAGGTCGAACTGTCTTTCCTCATGTGTACGGTCTGATGTTCCAGAGTCCCGGCTTCCCGGATGTTTTCCAACGTAGCCTTCTGCGACGCAAGGCTTTCGGGCGGGCGAAGGTCAGAGACCTTCATCTGAAGGAACTCTTCCCGACTGTATCCGTAGTCTTTGCACGCGGCCTCGTTGACCTCCAGGATCCTCTCGTCGTCGCCGAAGAGGAACATCGGATCGCTCGCGTGCTTGAGCAGCATTGCATAACGCTGTTCGAACCTGCTTTGTACTAATTCCTGCTCCAGTTTTTCCATCGTCGTTCTGTGACTGTCCTGGCGCCAGAAAAGAAGCGATAGCAGCCCTATCGCAAGCAGGAGAAATCCTGCAACAAGCGCTATCAACCTGCCTCTTTCGTGAACCGGCGCCAGTGCTTCATCCGAGTCAATCTTTGCGACCAGCACCCAGTCCGTCCCCGGTACTTTCCTGACGGCCGAAAAGACATGGGCTCCCCGGTAGTCCGGGCCCTCGACAACGCCTTCATACCCTCGTAATCCGATTGCGGAGGGGAGGTCCTCTGTTGACAGCGGAAGCCGCAGCTTGAGCGCGGCATCCTTCATATGCCTCAGTTCGTTTATGAACAGTACATCATCCCCGTCTCTGCGAACCAGCAGTACTTCTCCTGTTGCGCTGCTCGTTGGCCATTTCTGCAGTATGGGGTACAACCTCTCGGCGGTCATGATCCTGAAAAGCACCGCTCCACCGACTGTCTTTCCGTCAGGTTCGAGCAGTGGAGCAATGATGTCAATATGGATGTCTGGTACTGAATCGCCCCTGTGCAAAGGCGAAAAGAACACCTCGCCTGTCTGCTGGCAGGCACGAACCATGTCGAACGCTTCCGTGCCCAATTTCTCACCTTGGGGGCCGGTCTGCAGTCGTATGGTTCCCTTCGAATCAAGCAGAAAGATCGCGTGGAAAGGTTCGGGCTCGCCGATGAGTCGCAATGTGGTACGCACCGATTCTTCGGTGACGTATGGCATGCCGGGGATTGTGGTGCCGTCGTTGGAAGCGATATACGCCAGCAGGGGAACGCGCAGGATGGGGCTCTTCTGCAAGGCAATGGCGGGGGCAGTGACCATCTCTTGCCAGTGGACGAGTTCCGCCACCTTGACTTCCGCAATGGTCGTAAGGTCTTCCTTTGCGTTGCTCGCTGCCCGATCACGGAAATCGGCATATATGTAGTATCCGGCCAAGGCGATTACCACAGCCGAGGCAACGACCACCAGCGCGTACGTCAGAGGCATTCGCGCCCAGCCGACTCTTGAAGCATTGGGTAGGCCCATTTCCACTCCAGTTCTCGATCTCGCAGGCTGAATTGTCCTGCGGGAAGGACACGGGCGTCAACTGTATCTTAGGTCTGGGAGCGCACTTGTCAATACATCGCAGCATCCCGCGACGAGCAGGAAAGCCAGCGACAGGACGTCCGAAAGCCTTGAACGGCACGAATAGCGGCTATAATGCGCGCAAGGGCCTATAGCTCAATCGGCAGAGCAGAGGACTCATAATCCTCGGGTTACTGGTTCGAGTCCAGTTAGGCCCACCAGAGAATTGTCTAAAGGGCTTCCCACCGGGAAGCCCTTTTATTTCCTGCCTTCTCTACCTGCTTGCTCGAACCTCCGGGTCTTCTTTCTGGTTGTCGCCGCGCAAAGCTATACCGTTTTCACAATGACATCTCACAAATATGTAGTATCCTCGATTGCATGCGTGGACCGCATTCCTCGTCCGCCCATCCATGATGCCTACATGCGTAAGAAACTGCCGGGCGAAAAAAAGAGAAATCTCCTTCCCCGGCGGCAGTCGGGAAAGGAGATTCCTTGGACAATTACGCGCCGCGAGAGCGGCAGATAGCCTAAAAAGCCGAGCGGCCCTGCTGGAGAAGCGTGAGCGGCTCCGACCGGCCTATGGACAGAGCTGGCCAGACTGCAGTGAAGGCAGACAGGATCAGCGTGCCGAGGAGGCTGAGAAGAATGGGGTACCACGGGATGACCAACGATGGGTGGAGCCCTCCAAAGAAGCTTAAGTACTGCGATATTCCGCAGCCACACCAGCCGGCGAGGATCCCGAACCCCAAGCTCAGCAGACATGTGACTATGCCGATCAGCAGGCCTTCCGCGATAACCGCTCGGACGAGAGTGCCCCGGCTGAAACCGACGGCCCGTAATACTCCCATGCTCCAGCGTCGAGCCCGGACGGAGGCTATAATCACGTTTAGCACTCCGAGACAGGCAACGGCGAGCGCGATCAGCGGAAGCTGGCTGATGATCCAGAGCCACTTTCTGGCGTTGACGAGAAGCGATCGTCGCAGATTCTCGACTGGCACGACGCGCACGTAAGGCAAAGCCTGGGACCGGCCGATTGCCACTTCCCGATGCAGAACACTGCTGAAGAGCGCCTGTGCTGAAGCGGCAAGGCGGTCGGGATCGGCTCCGTTAGGACCATAAAAGAACCAGACGTGAGAGACTCCTCGAAGGTCGAAGTCCTTCGTTACGGCCGAATAGTCGGCGAAAATGAGCGCGGCAGCTCGGTGGGTACGGGGACGAAAACCGGTGAACTTCGTCTGCCAGTGCCAACCTGGGATTTTCACAGCTCCAGCGATGACATATTTCACGGGGCTGCCGGGGTTCTCCGGCGGGACGAGAGAGAATGAGTCTCCGATCTTGAGTCCCGTCTCGCGCAGGAAGTGGTCCGGAACGACACAGCCGCGTTGCCGTTCGATGATCGGCATGGCTTGATCGGGCGAGCCCTGTACCCACTCGAGATCCAGAAGGGGATGATCGCCGCCGAAGGCGCGCTTCGAGTCGAAACCGACGATGACGACATTGTCCTGACGGGTTACCGAAGCGCGTCCAGCGCTGTTCGTTATGTCATTGAGAAGACGCGGTTGCTCCACAACCAGCGGAACGCAGCGATTCGGATCAACTCCCGGAAACTCGGCGACGGTAGCGGCATCTTTCAGAGGAACGCTGAACGGACTGAAGGTGATTATCGCATCCGGCACCCAGGGGCCGGGGATGAACGCATCCAGCATTGTGTAGCCCCATACTTGGATACTAATGAAGAGCCCAAGGCCGATGGTCATGGAGATCGCAGCTCCCACGGAACGCCAGAGGTTGCTTGATATCTGGTAGACTAGGAGTTTCGGCTCGATACCGAGCATTCGCCCCAGCAAGGGACTGATCACGCGGTCCACGAAGACGACGATTCCGGGTGCAATGAGGACGAAGCCGACGGCCATCGAAAGAAAGCCGATGCACATTGTCACCAAAACGCCGGTCCCGTATTTGGGCGGAAACACGAAAGTCAGCAGCGGATTGACGAGAATCAACAGGAACCCGACCACCACAAGGCGAACCGGCGTGCCCTTTGCGTTGGACAACTGGATCTGGGGAACCATGGCTTCGACGGGACGAACGTGGATGGCCCTGTACACAGGAACGAGAGCGGAGAGCAATGCACCGCCGTATGCGGTGAGTGCAGCGAGGAAGAAGGTGTTGAATCCCACTCTGAAGCCCTGCTGAAAGAACTCCGTCGCGCCCTTGGACATCATGACCAGAAGGTAGCCAAGGCACATGCCTCCGATGAAGCCTATGGTGGCGAGGATCAGACCCTCGAAAGCGATCATGAGAGCAACCTTGGAGCGTGTGAATACGACGGCTCGGAGTATGGCGAACTGGCGCACACGTTCACTCGCCCCCATGCTAAGAGTGCTGAAGATGACCAACAGAGCTACGAGAAGCGAAATCCCGGTGGCTGCGAACGCCTGCAGTTTTACGTTCTCTGCCTCAGAAGTCTCACAGAGCGCTTCCTCCACATCGCTCGCTTCCTGGAATTGCACGGGGACGGAGAACCCGCTCAATCGAGGCGCCCACCCGAAGCGAAATGCGGTAAGGTCGCGGTTCGGCTTCAAGGCAACCGCGAGAAAACTGATTCGGGAAGCATGTTCGAACAACTTCTCCGCAGTTGCCCTGGCAACGTACAGGTCACCAATGCCCGGCGTGAGAATGCTCATTTGGCTGCCGTAGGAGACGTCAACCGAAGGGGAGTCCATGATACCTATCACCCTCAGCCTGTAGGATCGCTCGCCTCTGTCCACAACGACATCCTGGTCGATGTCCACACCGAGGCGTTTCGCGGCACAGACGCTTACAACCGTCTCGAATGCGTCTGAATTCCGCGGAGTGATCCAGTGGCCGCGAAGCATTGCGAAGGGAGCATCGGCGATATCGAGGGCGAGAACCGTCGACTCCGGCGACCGCTCCGATTCCCTTTCCCTCTTGCTCCCGGAACGGCTCGAACCGGATGCGCCGTCGTTCGGAGGGTTGACCGACCGAACCAAGGCTCTCAGAACCCACATGGGCTCGATACTCGCCACATCCGGATCGGCCTTGAGCGCTTCCATTACTTCGATCGGGACGCCTTCATCCTTGGCGTTGCTAATGGGCGCGACCGAAAGCGGATAGCAGCCGAACGTCTTGTTGGCATAGACATCGTAAGAATGCAGGATGGTGTCGTAGTTGCTGGCGACCCAGACAACCATGCAGACGGATGCGATGGTGGCGATGGAAGTAAGAACGATGCGGATCGGGTGCTCACGAAGGAAGGCGATCGCAAGCTTCACGACTAATGACATTTCGCCGCCTCCTTCGAAATGCCCCGAAGCACGTTCTGGTAACCAGATGAAATGGTCTGCGGATCGTGAAGACCATCAGTGGCGAAACTGCCGACATCAACCCCGTCCTGAAGGACGACCACTCGATCCGCCCACATGGCCACGGTAGGCTCGTGGGTAACGACCACGACGGTCCGATGTTGTTCGTTGCAGAGGTCGCGCATCAGCTTGCAGAATTCCTGGGATGAACCGGAGTCGAGGCTCCCTGTTGGCTCATCGGCAAGCAGGATTGCGGGGTCGGCCACAAGTGCGCGGCCTATGGCGACGCGTTGTTGCTCGCCGCCCGAGAGAGCGTCTGGCTTGTGCAAGCGTCTCGATCTCAGATCAAGGCGATCGAGCAGGGCATCAACCCTCGCGTCGAGGCCGGACGAGCCGACTGCCGGCAGCCGTATGTTGTCCTCGGCCGTCAATACGGGAATGAGGTTGAAGGCTTGGAAAATCAGGCCGATGTGTCGGCTGCGGAATCTGGTAAGCTCGGAGTCCGAGAGGCCGGATATCTCCACGCCGTCAATGAGAACGTGACCGGAGTCAATACTGGTCAGACCGGAAATGGAATGGAGCAAGGTGCTCTTGCCGGAACCGGATGCACCCATAATGGCAATGAACTCGCCGGTGGAGGCGGATAGATTGACGCCGTTGAGCGCGTTGATGTAGGCATTGCCTTGACGGAACCGCTTGACCACGGCCTGGACGAGCAAGGGAACCTTGCCATTTGTTGCGTTCATTTCACTCCTTCCAGTGCGAACGACAGGACTCGGGAGAAACCAAGATTCGCGTTCCCAAGCGCTCGGGCGGGTCTCCGAACTTCTATCCTGCCCATACGCCTGCTCTCTTTCATAGGGGAGGAACGACGGAATGAATGCGGAGTTACAGTTTTTCCACCAGCTTCCACGCAGAATCCCGCGGCCCCCGCTCCCCTCTCAATGATTACGAGGAGCGTAACAGGAACGTACCGAAGGATACAAAGGAGTACACAACCAGCCGATATCTCCAAGATGAGCGGGTTCGCGAAAATTCTCGTAACAACTTCGCCGATGTGTCGTTGCAATGCTCTCTGGAGGTTCGGTTCGGTTGGAGAAATAGATCTTTCGCCATGGCATTCAGCTTGACGTGTCGCTTACATATACGGTTTTTCTTGAGGGTGGTGTGTCGCACCGTTCTCTATCTTGCAAGGAGGAAGAAGTGAGGCTTTCCCGTGCCATAACGAATCTCGCGCTGATTGCTCTCGTCCTGAGTTTGACTCTTGTCGTTCCCACGGCGGGAGCGTCCGGAACCACTTCGGATACGACGGCAACGGAGAAGTCCGACAAGAGCGCGAAGGGGGATGGAACCAAGGAGGAACCTGCGAAGAGCAAAGATGTGCAATTGACGGAAACCGTGGTGAAAGCGACCACTGAAAAGCCCAAGGAAGCGTCAACAGCGACGATTGTGAACAGACCCCGAATCGAGATAGCCCAAGACATCGAGGTGGTTGACAACGAGATGATCGAGGAGCGTGGCGCCTCGACATACTATGAGACCCTGAGCTATGTGTCGGGTGTGTCCAACGGCGGCAAGACGATCGGATCGAGAACCCAGGGCTGGGTCACGCTTCGTGGATTCGCTGGCTCGAACGTCACGCTGAATGGGGCGATACTGCCAAAGTCAATGCCAGTATTCTTCGATTCTGCCGCAATAGGCTCGGTCGAGTTCCTCAAGGGCACGGTCGGCAGCACATCGGCCGGCAACAACAATGCACTGGGAGCATACGGCCTTGGCGGTTCCGTGAACATCAACACGCTGAGAGCCGAGGACTTCGAGATCATCAACGTCTCCCTGAGGGCCAAAGTCTCCGGCAATAAGTCGGAAAGGCTCACGCTCGACTACAACACCCCCCTTTCCGGGGAATTGGCGCTTCGCACCACGGTTGCATACGAAACCGGCACGCCGTATTATCTTCCGGACGGGATTGACGGCAAGGAAAGCTTCTTCATCTCGGAGTCCCTGGTTTGGAAGCCGACAAGCGTGCTGGAGATCTATTTCTCCACGACAGTCCAGAAGGTGAATGAGCCGGCCTATCAGGGCCTTCCCTACCTGCGCGGCCACTTCCTAACGCCCGCCGACACTTACTATGGCACCAAAGACAACCGGCAGGACTACCTCGGCTACACATTCCAGGCCAGCGGAACCTATAATATGACTGACAATATAGACATCCAGGTTGGATTGTCATATATCGCGTGCGACATCGAGAGGAGCTGCTGGAAGGTCAACAATCTGCCGAACGCGGACGACAAGCCAGGCACCTCATATAAGTCATCAAACTACAGCTACTATGAAGGAATCTGTGACACCGGGCTCGCGACGTTTAACTATATGGAGAGAGAAGCCACGCTCAGGCACTATGCAGCCAACGTTGTGTATCTCCAACGATTTGATATCGGGGCCACCAAGCACCAGTTTGTGTTTGCCTCGGACTGGTACCGTGAGAACACGTACACGAGAAGCACCTCCGTGAACATCCAGAACATCAGCATCTATGACCCGAACTACGACCTGTCGGGGGTTACGCTGAAGTACAAGGTCTCCAGAGCGAATATCACGACGACGGGCTTTGTTGCGCAGGACATTATGGAATGGGGCTCGTTCAGGTTCCTCGCGGGTGCACGTTATGACTTCCAGTCGAGTGCGGAAGGCTGGCACGGCGACTCCCTGAGCCCGAGGGTGGGAGTGACCTTTATGTGCACCGAGACCTGTGCCATCTACGGGAACTACTCGCGCTCCGAGGTTCCGAATTTCAGGTACAACGACGTCAACGGGGATCCGCTCACCGCGCCGTGGACCGGCAATCAGGTCGAGTTGGGAGTGAAGAAGTACATCGGAAGAAGCGCGCTCGTCAGCCTGTGCGGCTTCAACCTCAACCAGGAGAACACTCCACAGTATGAGTCGAGCGGCGATTACTACTACCTTGGCGGCAAGACCGAATCAACCGGAATCGAGCTCACGGTGGATGGCAAGATCACCAGGAACTGGAAGGCTTTCGTATCGTACTCGTACACCAATCACCTTACGGTCGGTTCTGCGAGCAATCTGCCAACCATGCCCCGTCACAGCGCCGCCGTCTGGCAGACTTGGACCTTCTCGGGCAAGGCACTCGAAGGGTTGAAGCTGGGCTTGGGCGCAAAATGGTCTGACTCCTATTACTCGAACTTCAAGAGCGAGCCTGTCAGCGAGGAGTACACAATTAGCTCGTACGTAACAGTGGACCTGTTCATCGAATACGCTTTCGACATTCCGATGATGAACGCCAAGGACGCCAAGTTCAGGCTGTTCGTGGAGAATCTGTTCGACGAGGAATACGTCGAGTCCATCCGGCACGCCACCGACACATTCCCGGGCGCTCCCAGAACAATCGGATTTTCCTTCTCGCTGAGCTATTAGCCAAATCGCAAGGAGCAACCGATGACCGGCCAAGTCATTCTGAAGGCGGACCGAATCTCGATGACCTACAACCACGGTGCGTCCGTCATAAGAGTGCTGGATGAGATATCTCTTGAACTGAAGAAGGGCGAGTTCACGACAATCATGGGACCGAGCGGCTCGGGGAAGAGCACGCTGCTGCACATCCTCTCGGGTCTCCAGAGTCCGTCCGGTGGAAATGTCCTGATAAGCGGCAACTGCATCACATCAATGCCGGACTCGACGCTGACGGAGTTCCGGAGAAGACACATCGGCCTGGTGTTTCAGGATTTCAACCTCATCCCCATGCTCAGCGCGGAAGAGAACATAATGCTTCCCCTCATCCTCGACGGAAAGCGCCCCGCAGCCGGAGAGGTGGATCACATCCTGAAGCTGTTGGAGATCGAGCACCGAAGATGCCACCGCCCCGGCGAACTGAGCGGCGGCGAGTGCCAGAGGGTTGCGATTGGCCGAGCCTTGGTCACCAACCCGGCGATCATTTTCGCTGACGAGCCCACCGGCAACCTCGACTCCAGAAGTAGCAACAACTTCTGTGAACTCCTCAGGCGCCTGAACGAGACGGAAGGGAGGACTATTCTGATGGTCACCCACAGTCCCGCCGTTGCCGCCTGGAGTAACAGAATCCTATTCCTCAAGGACGGAAAGATCCGGGGCGAGTTGAACAGCCCTACGGGAGCAAGCACCGACGAGATCGTGGAGCGGCTCTACGGCCTTCTGCTCAAGCCGGGGGTGCGGGTATGAAGAACCTGTCCTGGATCTTCATGACCACCAGGCACAGCATCTGGCGAAGAACATTGGGCATCGTCTCCATAGCCTCCTCGGTCTGCCTGCTAACGTGGACCGCAGGAATCGCCCTTACCACCTTGCACCAGCTCGAACCCTCCGTCTCGAAAACCACTGCCGAGTACAGTTGCTGGATTATCCCCAAGTCCGAGCAGTCCCTCGAGACGATCAGGAGCGGCGGCGGCATCCAGAAGGACAAAGTCAAGGGGGCCGATCCTCTCGTGATCTCCCCTGCCGTCGTTCAGGCCGTGAAAGGCTCTCCCTTATTCAGCGAAGTCGAGACTCTGAGAACGGAAATGGTGCGGGTTGACTACAGGGAGAACGGCCAAGTGCGTTTCGGCCCCATGCCGGTGGGGTTTGTGAGCGACTCTGTATCCCGGATGCGCCACTACAACGAGAAAGATCTGCGTGGAAGGTGGCCGACCGAGGACACTGGACAAGCAGAGGTCGCATTCGACACAGCGCTCTTTTCCGGCAGATGCCCAGCCATCGGCGAAACGGTGGCTTTGCTTACGGACACCGACAGGGTGGACGTGAAAATCGTGGGGTACCTTCGCAGGGACACGATTGTGCGTGGTTTTCCGACAGTTTTCGCGAACAGCGTCGTTCGCGGAAAAGTCTGCAGACTGTCGAGCAAGGACGTGAACCTGATACTTTGCGTGGGAAAGGAAGGAGTCGGCCGTCAGGAACTCCTGCAGGAGCTCAAGGGCAAAGGGCTCGGCGGCGAATTGATACAGGTGGATGACCAGGCGAGCATCGTCGAAGGCAAGAGGGAAAGTACCTGGCTGCAGTTTGCCAGTACTATCCCGATGAAGGTGGGGATAGCCTTGGCATTCATGTTGTGCATGGTGTTCACCAACATCTATACCGGCATCCAACGGCGCAGACAGGTTTTCGCCCGCCTGCGCGGAATCGGCATGTCCAGGCTGCAGCTTACCGCCACGATCATCTTCGATGCTATGAAGATGGGAACCTATGGGGCGGTTATCGGCGCAGCCGCCGGGTACCTGATGCTGTGGGTATTCGTGAGAACGTCGCCCGAGATTTTCCCACTGGGCGTGTATTTGCCCTTCATGTGGACACTGATCATACTTGGCGTGACTCTCCTGACTACTCTGCTTGCGCTGATATGGCCCTGCATCAAGGTTTTCAAAATGCGTCCTAAGGACTTCCACGAGACTGCCGGGACCGTTGACCATTCCGTCTCCTGGAAGGCCGTCATTTTCGGTTTCATCCTTATACTTCCTGCGCTCATCCTGGCCTTGCCCCTGCGGATGACTCCGGATACGCGCTGCATGTTGATCGGATGGGTGGGAGTTCCCCTCCTCATCATCGGGCTGTTGTTTTGTTCATCCCTGTGGCTGAAGATAGTTGATACTGCGATGCTTCCGCTCGTTGCTTGGCTTGTCAGGCTGGATCCAAGGCTGCTCAGGCACCAGATAACCAGGGACATGGGCAGATCCATCGGTGTGATGGTGACCATCGCGGTCGGCCTCGGCCTGTACGTCACCATCGAGATTTGGGGTGCATCAATGCTCAAGCCCTTTATGCCGAGCGAGTCCTTGCCCGATATCGCCCTCTACGCCTTGCCGTACGGCGTGGATGCGGCCACCTGGGAGAGGATCAAGAGGACAGAGGGTGTTCTGCAGGAAAGCTTCATGCCGGTACTGACAGACCAGTTGCTCCTCTCGAAGGAACTGACGGCGAAACTGGAAAGCAACGTCAACGTGAATCTGCGACAGAACAACCTTCTGGTTGTAGGGGTGGATCCTAAGCTGGCTTTCGGGGAAAAAGCGATATTGCCTTTCGATCTCGTGGGTGGCGACTTGGGGAAGGCGAGCGTCGAACTTCAGGAGCCTTGGACCTGCATCATCGTGGAGAGCTTTGCCAGGCACGCAGGGCTGTCCGTCGGGGACACCTTCGGGCTCAGGGTTCCGGATGACCTGAACGCAACCAACTCCGACTACACTGAATCCGGTTCACCACCTCCCGAGCACATCGAACACCTGAAGGTCATCGGTGTCATGGATATGAACTGGCATATGTGGACATCCAGAAACGGTATCAGAGGCAGAAACGGCAAGGCTGACAAGACGGTCGGCATGGTCTTTGTAAGTTACGATACCGCCAGGAAACTGGTTTCTCCTCCGGACAGGCTGTACTATGCCTGGTTCAATATGACACCGGAGTATCGCGCCATGTTCTACAATGATGCTGCGCGAAAGCTTGAGGCCGACCTCAACAAGCTCGTCGCGGTTCCCGGCATGGAGATAGTCGCCCGCCACAGGGACCAGATAGTCGAGGGCACCATTATTCGAGCGAGAGGCATGATCGGCGCGATCTCCTCGGTACCTTTCTGGTCTCTTGCAGTCTTCTCGCTGAGCATACTCAACCTCCTTATCGCCATAGTATATGAGCGTAAGAAAGAACTGGGTGTGATGCGGGCGGTTGGCATGACGCGCGGGCAGTTTGTCAGGCAGTTGGGCGGCGAGATAATGCTCATCTGGGGCGCGGCGGTCGTTCTGAGCCTCGTCTGTGGCATCGCGGCCGCTTGGACATTCACCGGCTGGACTCGTGCGCTCACGCCATTCAGCGCGATTTCCATCGAAATGACCGTTCCATGGTTGAGAGTCCTCGGTTCGATTCTGTTCAGTCTTGCGGCCTGTTGTCTGATGGCAGTCGGTCCCATCGCATGGATTACGAAGGAGAAGCCCTGCACGATGATCAAGGCTGAGTGATCCGCCCTGACCTCGGATTGGACACTGAACTGGGCTGTCCCATGGGCATTCGGGGCGGCCCTTTTTCTTTCTACTCACCCGGGTTTGCGTGCGCGGGTTCCCGGACAATCCCGCCTACCACTCCCTCGGATCGTAAACGCCATTTTTCCCTGTACGCGCGCGCAACAGTCCTAACGCCGTGTTGCGTACCGCAGGTCAACATCCAGTAACATCTTCCTAAGGTCCACGATCCCGTCAGCCAACCCAACGGCCAGCGTCTGCGCCGCTTCCCCTCTTACTATGTGACTCCTCGACCCGCGCAGCGCATCGATCAGGCGCCGGGCCACATTTGCGCACAAGCCTTTGTGCGCCGTGGTGATTCTTCGCGAAAAAAAGTGAACCTTTTTTCGGTTCGGGCGAATATATCCCCCGTGTCAGCCTGCGTCCATCCAACTTTAGGGGGAGTCTATGAAGCTTTCTGTCCTGCGACTTCTGGCATCTGTTACACTATTCATCTTCATCATCTTCTCCATATCCCAGTCGTTCGGCGATGAGCAACCCAAGCCAAATGCGACCTCCGCTCCACCTGCAAAGGACTCCGACACCGGCATAAGTGAAAAGGAATTGCCGGAGTCTGTGATCAAGGCAAAAGCCGAAGGACATGCAACTTCCTCAGCGACCATTACGGAGACCCCATTGCTTGAAATCGAGCGTTTCGTTGAGACCGTAGACAAGCAGATGCTCGATGATCGTGATGCCAGTTCTTTCTACGATTCCCTTGCTTATGTGTCTGGAGTCTTCAACGGCGGGAATTCCCCGGGGACGCGCACTCAGGGCCAGGTTTCCCTGCGGGGATTCTCCGGAAGCAGCATTCTCCTCAATGGTGCAATGCTGCCCAAAACCATGCCCCTTTTCTTCGATGCTTCCGGAATCGATACGATTGACTTTCTGAAGGGCTCGGTGGGCAGCGTCAATGGTGGGGAGACATCGACTCTCGGCCCGTACGGCCTCGGGGGTACAGTAGACATTCGCAGCCTGCGTCCATTCGATGAGTCGCGCACCAAAGTATCGCTGAAAGCCCAGTTTGGGGGGATCACACAATACCGCGCGACCTCTGACGTGAATGCGCCCTTTGCTGAGCATTTCGGAGGCTTGCGCATTGTGACTGCGCTGTCTCTCTTCGAACCGTTCTATCTCCCGGAGGGGATTGATCGCGGCAAGAGCCTCTTCGTTGCCCCGTCTGTCTCCTGGAGCGCAACAGATGTCCTCACCTTTCATTTCGACACGACCGTCCAATTGCTCGAAGGGCCTTCCTACCAGGGAATACCGTTTGTCCAAGGCAGATTTCTGACTTCCACGGATATGTATTACGGGGATAATGATTCCCGCCAGGACTACATTGGCCTGACGCTGCAATACTCTGGCGAATGGCAAGTCGGCGACAAGAGCCTTGTCAAGTTCGGACTGTCCTATCTCCGCTGCGACCTCACCCGTACCGCTTGGAGCATTTCCACGGTCAAGAGCGGAATGACATCCCTCGCGTACTACGACAGCGTCGTCGCGACCGGTATGGCCCCCCTCAGCTACAGCTATATGGACACCACCTCGCAGAACTACTTCGCCAACCTCTATTACATCCAGGATGTCGATTGGGGCGCCACGGCCCACAAGTTCGTCTTAGGCACCGACTGGCTCAAGCAGGTCAGCCATATGTTCAGCAAGAGCGGCACCACCGCCGATGTGGATATCTACAACCCGGTCTTCTCTCTGCCCGCTACTATCAACTCGATGACTTCCGACAGCCAGGTCGACCGTAACGGCTTTCTCCTTCAGGATCAGATGAAGTGGAATTCCCTCCTTGTGCTTGCGGGCGTCCGGTTCGACATCCACAAAAGCAGCAAGGGCAACGAGGGCAGATCCTGGAGCCCCCGACTGGGCGTTGCCTACTTGATTTCGGACTCTTGGTCCTTCTACGGAAACTACTCCCAAACGGAAGCGCCCTGTTTTGGCTACAACGACGCGAGTGGCAACGAGATCACTGATTCCTGGAAGGGCGCGCAGTACGAGATAGGAGTCAAGAAGGACCTCTTCAAAGGCGTCCTCATGTCGGTTTCCGGCTTCAAGATCAAGCAGGAAAACACCCCCGTTGGCGTCTCCGGTTCCCCCGGCGTTTACGAGCTCCAGGGCGAGACCGAGTCCACCGGCGCCGAGCTTGCTTTCTCCGGCAAAGTCACGAACGACTGGCTCGTCTTCCTCTCCTACACCTTCACCTATTACGACAACAAGAACGCCGCCAAGCGTTTCGATTCGGATCCGCCCCACAGCGTCTCACTCTGGCAGACCTACCAATTCAGCAGTGGGCCGGTCAAGGGCCTCAAGCTCGGTCTCGGCGCCCGCTATGCCGCTTCCTGCTACTCCACTCAACAGGGGCAGTACATCGGCGACGCCTACGTCGTCCCGTCCTTCGTGGTCGTGGACTTTTCCGCGTCCTATCCGATCTACACCAATCGCGCCAAGCAGCGCGAACTACTCCTCAAGCTCGACGTCAAGAACCTCCTTGACAAGGAGTACGTCGAGTCCAAGCGCCATGCGGGCGACACGTTCCCCGGAGCGCCCAGATCGTTTTCCATATCGTTGTCATACGAGTTCTAACTGCGGGATCGGCATCGTACTAAGGGAGAAGCATGGCAACCGGGACAGTATTGCAGTCGAGTAACCTGACCAAGCACTTTGAGCAGGGGAGCAAGAACGTTGATGTCCTTCGCGGTGTCAGTCTATCGCTGGACCGGGGCGACTTCACCGCTGTAATGGGGCCCAGTGGCTCTGGAAAGAGCACTCTGCTGCACATCCTTGCGGGTCTCCTTACCCCTGATACCGGGACGGTCGAAATCGCTGGAATGAGAATTTCGGAGATGGGCGACGGCGAAGCCACCAGATTCCGTCGCCGCCATATCGGGCTTGTGTTTCAGGACTTCAACCTCATCCCTACGCTGACGGTCGCTGAGAACATCCGACTTCCGGAAATCCTTGACGGCAGGATGTCCGACAGCAAAAGGACTGACGAGATACTGGACAGGCTTCAGATTTCACATCGGAGGGATCACAGTCCCCATGAACTAAGCGGCGGAGAACGTCAACGCGTGGCTATCGGAAGAGCTTTGATAATGAACCCCGAGGTGATTTTCGCGGATGAACCTACCGGAAACCTGGACTCATTGAGCAGCCGGAGGTTCTGCGAGTTGCTTACCGAGTTGAACCGAGAAGGCGGCTGCACGATTCTCCTTGTTACGCATAATCCGGCTGTCGCGGCATGGAGCAGAAGAGTGCACTTCCTGAAAGACGGCAGAATATGCGACACGCTCGATGTACAAGCCGGGGGCGATCCTTCACGCATCGCGGAACGATACCTCCACGTCATCGATCGACTGGAGAACTAAATGAGACATCTGCGGTGGCTTTTCCTGGCAACGCGCCGTGGCTACTGGCGCAAGACGGTCGGCATATTCTCCATCGCTTGCGCGGTGTGTCTTCTCACGTGGACGATCGGTCTCACGACATCGACGCTGTACCAGTATCAGCCTTCGGTAGGGGACGTTACAGATATTTACGACCTCTGGGTCCTTCCCAAGATGCCTGCCGCCCCGAAACAGGGTATGGGGGCGGGCTTCCAGGAAGCTCCCGGCGCTCAGCGCGGGCCGATGTTCGTATCCGACGAAGTAGTTGAGGCGGTTAGAAAATCGGGGCTCGTCGAGAAGTGCGAGCCACTTGCCTGTACCCCCGTCCAAGTGGACTACGCCCCGAACGGCATCCCGCTTTCCGGGCCGCGCCCAAGGGCCATGCTTGCTCCCTCAGTACCCAACAATGGACATTACGCACAGAAGACTCTCGATGGCAGGTGGCCGGACGACGCTTCGACTACCCCGGAGGTCGTTTTCAGCGCCGCTGGCTTCTACGTTGCACCTCCGAAGATCGGCGGGACGGTAGGCATCGTCACTCGATCAGGCAGGTTCGAGGTCAAGACGGTCGGCCTGCTTCGGCTCAACAGGTTCGTCGAGGGCTTCCCCACGATGTTCGTCAACAAGGCCGCCGCGGACCTGCTCTTGCCCAAGGGCAGGGCCCTTACATCCATCGTCCTGTGCAGAAAGAAGCCCGGTGTAACGCTTGAAGCAATGAGGCAGGCGATGGAGGCTTCCGGAATCCGCATCGGAGAGGGAATTGCACTTTCGGATCCCGTCGCCGCCGTCCAATCGCTCGCCGACATGCAGTGGGAGATGTTCGCTGGTGATGCCCCGCTCAAATTCGGACTCGCGCTCGCCTTCATGCTCTGCATGGTTTTCACCACGCTCTACACCGGTCTTCAGCAGAAGCGGCTGATGTACATGAGACTTCGGTCCGTCGGCATGTCGAGACTCCAGCTTGCCTTCTCGGTTGTGTATGAGGCATTGATGATGGGCGCTCTCGGCGCGGTGGTCGGCATCTTGGCGGGGTTCGTTATCCTCAAGCTCTATGTAATGGGGGATCCGAAGACCTTTCCGCTCGGTGTCTATATTGGCCCCGTCTGGGTGACCCTTATTGCTGCTTCCAGCCTGATCGCAGTCTTGCTCGCATCCGCGTGGCCCTGCATCAAGGTGCTGCGGATGCGCCCCATGGACTTTATCGATCCGGGCGTCGCCCCGGATGCGCGACTGCCATGGAGGCGGATCGTCGCCGGTCTGCTTATGACGCTTCCTTGCATAGCCCTCGCTATGCCGCTTCCCATCACCCCTGCGATGCGCACCGGCCTGATGACCTTTGTCGGCCTGCCGCTGCTGGGCATCGGCGTGATCTTTTCGGCTCCCTTCTGGTGCTGGCTGATTGACGCCGGGGTTGCCGACTTTGTTTCCCGCCTGCTCGGTCTCCATCCGAGCCTCTTGCGCCATCAAATCAGGAGAGACCTTAACCGCACCATCGGCGTCATGGTTACCCTGGCGGTGGGGCTCGGGCTCTATATGGCAATCGAGATCTGGGGCGGCTCGATGCTCAAGCCGTTTCTTCCCGATCCAACGTTCCCCGACATGGTGGTGAGTTGCCTGCCTGACGGGCTCGATGCTCAGTCTGTCGCGAAGATGGCCTCCGCCCCGGGCGTCCGCAAGGACCGGTTCATGGCCCTCGAAGTGGACCAGTTCATCCTCGACGATGAAACCCTCCACAAGCTCGAACAGAACGTCCAGTACGACCTTTGGCAGAACAACATCATCCTGGTCGGCCTCGATCCGAAGCAGGGATTTGCCGGGGCTGACCCGATGCTCCCCTTCAGGTTCCGGGAGGGCGTCGCGTCCTCCTGCGCCGATGCTCTTGCCTCCGGTAGTTCCTGCGTCATCCCGGAAACCCTCGCCACCCATGCTGGGCTCTCCGTGGGCGACACGGTCAAGCTCCGGATCCCCGTGGGAAAGCTTGGCAGACCGGGCGGAAAAGAATCCCCGGCCGGTCCGACTGAGCGCACCGAGTCTCTCAAGGTTGCCGGGATCGTTGACCTGAACTGGCACCTTTATACGTCAAGGGCCAATATGCGCGGTCGCAATGGCAAGCCGCATCGCACACTCGGCCCCGTGTTCGTCAGCACCGAGGTTGCCCGAAAGCTCACCGGGAACAGCGACCGCACCCGCTTCCTCTGGTTTGACATCTCCGACGATCTGAGGGACAGCGACCCGCTCGCCGCCGCCGGGAAGATGAACGACACGTTCTCCGGCCTCGTGGATGTCAAGGGCAGCGACCTCGTCGTCAAGCACCGCGACAGGATCAACGACGAGACCATCGACCACGCCAGGATGATCATCGGCTCGATGAGCCGCGTCCCGTTCTGGTCACTGATCATTCTTTCCCTGGCGATGCTCAATCTGTTGGTCGCCACTGTCGTTGAACGTCGGCGTGAACTCAGCATGATGCGCTCCGTCGGTCTCACGCGGGGCCAGTTCGGAAGGTTGTTGCTGGGCGAAGTCATCCTCATCTGGGGAGCCGGAGTGCTCTTCAGTTTTGCATTTGGGGTATGCGCAGGTTGGGCAACAACCGGGTGGACCAGGGCTGTGCTCCCGTTCGGCGGGATACCCCTTGCCTTTGAGGTGCCCTGGGGACGCATCTTCCTGTCAATTGGCATCAGCCTGTCCGCGAGCCTGCTGGTGTCCGCCATCCCGATTGCGTGGATAATCCGGGGAAAGCCCGGTGAGATGATGAAAGTCGAATGATCCGCGTCGAAGGCATGGATGTACGCAGTTTTGCCGTGACCGATTTTGCACAACGCAATGAAATACACGAAGGAGTAGTGCCATGTGGAGACTGATCCGGAAAATCGCAATTGTGACGATTGTAGTCATCGCGCTCCTTGCCGTGGCTGCATGGATAACATGGAGTACGGTGGGGAAAATCCACCACTCGAAGCCAAAGGTGACGCCTGCTGCGATCATTCCTTCAGGTGATGCAGTCCTTGACTCGATACGTCGTGGAATCGAGTTCGTGAAGGTGTACCAAGAGGATGACGGGCAGTTCTCCTGTGGCTTGGTGGATCCCAAGCCTGCCTTCACCGCCATGGTGGTCGAGGCGATACTCTCCAGCCCCGAGGCGCCATCCCTGAAGGACAATCCTTGGTTGCAGAAGGCGGTTGATGCGATTCTTGCTTGCCAGCAGGAGAACGGCGGCATCTACACCCCTCGGATCCCGATCGGGAACTACTGTACTTGCGTCAGCATTATGGCGCTCGCCGCCGCTAATGAGGAGCTATACAGGCCGCAGATCAAGCGAGCGACCGCGTATTTGCTCGGGATCCAGTGGAACGACCAGGCGAAGCCGGACGATTCCGGCGGCTTCGGCTATTCCAGCGGAAGCAGGCCGGACTTGTCCAATACCGTGATGGCGATCGAGGCGCTTCGCTCGGCGGGATTGGCGGCTGACGACCCCGCAATCCAGAATGCCGTCAAGTTCGTCTCCAAGTGCCAGAACTGCTCGGAGACCAACCCCCTCAACTGGGCGCTCGATGACGGGGGCTTCATCTATAAGCCCGCCTCCTCCGATTCAACCGAGCGGGATAAGCAGGCGAAGGGAAGGGGCTTCAAGTCCTACGGCACGATGACCTATGCGGGCCTGCTCTCGATGGTCTACGCCAACATCGGTCCTGACGACATGCGCGTCAAATCCGCAATGGCGTGGATTGATGGCAACTACTCCGTCCACGAAAACGTCGCTATGGGCAATGCCGGGCTGTTCTACTACTATCGGATGATGTCTAAGGCCCTTTCCACTGCGAGCGTGAAGACTCTCAAGACCGCGACAGGCGACAAGGACTGGGCACAGGAGATGGCTGCGGCCATTATCGAGAAGCAGCAACCCGATGGGAGTTGGGTGAACACGAACGCCGCCTGGATGGAGAGCGATCCCATTCTCGTTACCGCCTACTGTGTCAGGGCACTTTCCTTCTGCAGGGGTGTAATAACCGGGGCGAAGTAACGGGCCATCCTGACGGGTGCTTGTGACGTCAAAAGAGGTGTAACCATTCGAGTGTTTTCTCGTTAGGCGAAGTGGTGGGCCATCCTGACGGGTGCACGTGACCCAGGCCAGGCCATTTGTTTCCGCCCTCGAACACCGGGAGATCGGCCGAAATGAAGCATAGATTTCGCAGTCTTGGTTTTTCCCTCCTTGTGCTGCTGTTTGCAGCGCTTGTTGGAGTTGCCTATTCTGAGGAGTCGGGCGCCTCAGGTGCCGTAGAGGTCCGCGCACTTGTGGAGCGCCTTGAGTCTCTACGGGCTCAGAAACGGGACCTTCTGGATACGCACGCCCGAAGATCCGCCGAGATTGGAGAGCGGGTTTCGGATCTCAAAAAGCAGCTTGACGAATCCAAGGGTGCGCTCGCCTCATTGACTGAGTCTCTGAACGAAAGTGTGAGGAAGGCATCGGAATCCGAAGCCTTCCTGGCGGAAGCGAGAGGGTTTATCACCGGCGCGGCATCGGGCACCTTGCCGGTTGCCAGGCGGATCAGGGAGAGGATCGCGTCCGGAATCGCGTTTAACAGGGATAGTCGCGTCAAAGCGCTCGATGCTGTATTGACGGATATGGCTTCCGGGGATACGGAAAAAGCTCTGTCTGCGTTTTCCGGGTTCTGGGCAATTGCAGAAAATGAACTCAAGCTCTCCGTCACGATCGACATGTGGAATGCACCGGTACACATTGCCCAGGGAGACAGGATCCTGAATTCCTGGCAGGTCAGGCTTGGAACCGTCGGTCATTTCTTCATCTCGGAGGATCGGTCGCAGTTCGGGATCTCGTCGTTGTCCCGCGACAGCGAGTGGGACCTCGATCCACCGTCCGCTCTGGACGGCATATTGTCCGCACTGGACATCATGCAGCGAAGGCGATATCCGGAACTCGTGAAGATTTACCTCATTATGAGGCCTGCGGCAGGGGGAAGATAGATGTCCCTGATCCCAAAAACCGCAATTCTGATTGGCTCGCTGTCGCTCGTAGTCATTCTGCTGCTATGCGGCGTCCTTGCGGCTGAAGATGCGACTGTTGTATCATCCGATGCCGGGACCGGCGAATTACGTCGCGCGGTGTTGGAAGCCCAGGATGACCTTGACCGGGCGAGAGTTCAGTGCGCACGGGAGATTGACGCTCTTGAGTCAGCCCGGCACTTGATCGCCGGGGAGTTGGTGAGTAGTGAATTGGCGACAGCGGAGGCTTCGGCGAAATGCACCGCGCAGAAGCGCAAGACTGATAGCCTCGCTGCTGACTGCAGGAAACTGAAAGGAGATATCTCGGAAATGACCGGGGGACTGCGTCAGGCTGCAGAGCAGTTGTCCGTCAACAGAAGGGATATCCCGGGCGAGGGCGATTCAGAACGGCTGGGTGATACCCTCTTGGAGATTGCACAAAACAGTGATGGCTATCCTCGGGCTGCCTTGCTTCTCAAGGAGTATCTGCGAAGGCTGGATGCTGCCCTCGACTCCGCTGCCTGTATCCGTGTCGCTGCTGTCAGGATCAGGATTGAGGACGGTTCTCTCGATGATGTGGAACTTCTGTCAGTCGGCAGCATCTCGTTCGCTTACAGGATTGTCAGAAGCGGTCGGGTGGGAATAGCCTTTGCCGCCCCGGACAACGCCTTGGGGTACCGGTGGGCCGAGGAACTCCCGGTCGGGATCCGACAACAAGTCTCGGATACGATCGATGCCGTGAAAGCTGGCAGGTCTGATGGGGTTCCAGTGCTGGTGGATCTGACTTCGAGGCTCAGAAGCGATTCCCTGAGCGAAGGTTCTTCCTTCATCCAGACATTCATTTCCGGCGGCCCGGTTATGTACCCGTTGGCCATTGTAGCTCTGCTTGCATTGGTCATTGTTTTCGAGAGGGCTTTCTTCCTCTTCGTGCGGAACACCCGAAACACCGGAAGAATTGATAAAGTGTTATCATTATGCCGTGGCGGTCGATTTGAAGAGGCCGCCAGTCTACTCGATGGAAGGCGGGGAGTGATCGAGAAGACGCTTGCAGCCTGCATAGCGAATCGCGGCAAGAATTCCGTGATGCTTGGAGATTGCATTCAGGAAAGCCTGCTTCACCAGCTTTCTGACCTGCGCAGGTTTATTCCGGTGCTGGGAATCCTCGCCGCTGTCTCCCCATTGCTCGGATTGCTTGGAACTGTCACGGGGATCATCCGGGTATTCGGAGTGATCGGCGTGTTCGGCACATCGAATCCCAATCTGATGGCGGGTGGCATAGCAGAGGCTCTGATAACAACCGCGGCCGGCCTGATTATTGCGATACCTGTGTTCCTGCTTCGGGGGTTGTTCAATGGCAGGGCTGATACCCTCACGGCCGACGCGGAGAAATACGCAGCCACGGCGTACAACATGATCACGGGAGCGGGGAAATGATCCGGACCTTCCAGGACGGCGGCCCAATCCTCTTTGTGATATTTGCCGTCTCGGGGGCAAGTTGGTTCCTGATCGCATGGAAGTTTGTCGCCCTTGCGGTTGATAAAGGCGTTGAGCGTCGGGCCTCGGGTGTCGTGTTCGCGAGTCTGATCGACGAAAGTGTTGAAACTACTCGCAGTCTCTGCCTGCGCCACCGGTGTCTTTCGTTCTGCGCCATCGCCGCCTATCTGGACGTCAGATCAACCTCGCGCGACGTTGATCGCTCACTGAAGGAGCAGCTTGTAGAACGGGAAAGTGCAGGGCTTCGCTGCCACATCGACCTGATCGCGGCATCCGCCGGAATGATGATGCTTCTTGGGCTGCTTGGGACAGTCGTTGGAATAATGATCACTTTTCGCGGGTTGACCCTGAGTTCATCGGCTGCCATGGAATGTATGATGGCGAACGGCATTTCGCAGGCCCTGATTACGACGGAAGCCGGGCTGATAGCGGCAATTCCCGCTCTTGCCGCGCACAGCCTTCTCGTTGCCCGGATTCGAAGGAGAGTTGCATCTGCCGAAAGGGCTCTGGCTCGCGCTGAGGCGATCCTGGCAAAGGAGGAACAGGTTGTTTGACTCCGTTCGGAGAAAAATGCCCGATGGCAGCGGTGACGCCGTGCTCGACATTGCGCCGCTGATCGATATGGTATTCATCCTGCTCTTGTTCTTCCTTGTGACATCCTCGTTCTCGCGTGAAGAGGGAATGGACGTCAAGAAGCCGGTTGCATACCACAGCAGATCTCTCGAGCCACAGAGCCTGCGCATAATCATAACGACAAGCAACGGCGTCTACATCGCAGGGCGAAGGGTGAGCCTGGATGAATGCAGCAAAGAGGTCAGCCGGTTCGTTTCCAATCAGGCTGACGGGCTCGTGGTGATCGTGCCTGACGAGAGCGTGACTGCAAAGGTCCTTGTTAGTGTAATGGACGCGGCAAAGTCAGGGGGCGCGGTGAACATCGCCGTGGCGACCCGGAAAGTGGAGAACTGACATGGATGCGGATGTCCGTGGCGCGGGGCCGACGGGCTCAACAGGGCTGGCGCGCGTGGCCGCGGCAGTGCTGATATCGCTGATCGTGAACACTGGAATCGCGGTGGCGCTGGTCGGCTTCAACTGTACCGATTCTCACAAGCCCGGGCCGGGATACGCGCAAGGGAGGATATTCTCTGCCGAGATGACAGTCGCCCCGATCGAAGCGCCGGAACAACAGCGCGATGACCCTGTCCGTGAGGAAATTCCGATCCTGTCGCTTGACCAGACATTCCGGGAGAAGACCGAGATGCATCCGCTGGCGCTTAACGTCGAAGTCACCAATGTCCGTCGGGAAACGGACGTGCTGGTACCGAAGATGATGTCACAAGGGAGTAGCAGCGGAATCGGCGACATGGCTGGGAGCCGGGAGGGCTCTGCCGCGGAAGGTGGCTCCGAAGCCGGCTCGGCATCGCAGGCTTCGGTCATTGCCACAGATTCTGTCCCAGTGGCGGATTCGGTTGACGAGCCTCCCGTTGAGTTCGATTGCCCGCTGCCGGAATACCCGCGTTTCGCCATACGGAACAAGATCGAAGGTTATGTCAGGGCGAGGCTGTTGATCGGGGAAGACGGTCACGTGCTGGACGTTGATATTGTCGAAGTCGTTGGTTCGGAGGAATTCCGGACTGCGGTGTTGAAGGTGGTGAGCAACTGGGTTTTCACGCCGGCGCGGAACAACGGCAAGGCTGTGAAGGTTTGGGGATGCAAGACTCTCAGATTCAAGTTGGAGAAATAGGATGAGACCTGGAATAATCCTGCTGAGTCTTCTTGTGCTCACGGCCTTTGCAGGGCTGCCCGTGCGTGCCGATACCACGGAGACCCTCGCCCAGGCGAGTCGATCATACGATCGGCATGACTACGCGGAGTGCGTGAAACTGATCGAGCCGCTGGTTTCCGCCGGTGCTTCGCAGTCCGATGTCTTCCGGCTTCTCGGACATTCCTATTTCATGCTGGGGCGGCTTTCGGAGGCCCGTAAGGCGTTGCTGCGCTGCATCGGCTTGGGAGGAATATCAGAGGATGTCATCGCCCGGATTGTCCAGATCGATCAGCGGCAGGGCACTCCCTTCGGCGCGCTGGCGGGCTTGTCGCTTCTTCTCCTTTTCGAGCCCGGCGAGACACAGGTCATTCTTTCGTATGCGGATGTCATCGATGGCCTCGGCCTGCATGATGAAGCCCTGGCGATACTTGAGCGCATGCTGTCCGAGGACCGATCCCCGGTCGAAGTACTACAGCGGATCGGCAATATTCACTCGGCAAAGGGCGAACTTCGTCAGGCGGCCGTGGCCTTTGAAACTGCCTACTATCTTGGTGACAGACATCCCGGTCTCGTAATCGCAATCGCGGAACTGCACATCGCACAGGCGGACTATCCGGGAGCGTTGCTCTGGTACGACCGGGCAGATGAGGGAACACTTAACGACAAGGGCCGTCTGCGCATCGGCGAACTGTTGGTGAGGGCGAAGGAGCTTGCGCGCGCGAGGGAGCTCCTGACCCGGTTGACCGGGTCGACCGAAGATGGCGTGGCTATCGGCGCGTATTCGCTTCTCGGCCAGGTGGAGTTGGCTTGCGGAAACACCGAGGCGACAGTGTCCTGCTGGGAGCGGTGCGCGTCCGGGAAG
>JBAZOJ010000007.1:0-41261 GCA_041648755.1 Candidatus Brocadiia bacterium | reverse complement strand
AATAACGCGGGAGGGCGGATCCGGGCAGGTTTGCTGGCGAAATGGTCTCCAACGTTGACAAATGGCCGGTTACAGGGAAGCTAAGCGGTACGAACCTTCATGTGGACATTGTGCGCCTTCGCGCGCGCGATGATCATCCTCCGCTTCCTATCATTGACTCCGCGTGGAGGTCCTTATTCGGCAGTTATCTGATCCCCATTTGAGAGCATTTCCGCTTGACTCTTGCCGTGAAGAGCGGATAGTATGGATGTCTGTCGCGAGTGACTCGAGAACCGCATCGCAAGGAGTCATGTCGCCTGTATCGTCGCAGTGTACTTCGAACACGGGATCAGCAAAGGTCAGTTCGTGCGCCGCTGCGAACGGAGGCGACGAATCTGGAGACAAACAAATGAAGAGTGAGGGCCGAATCAAGGTCACACAGAAAGTGAAAACGACCAAAAGCGTTGGTCGAACGACCAAGGCAATTGGTGGTAGAGATTGGGAAGGCCTTTTTGCGTCCCGGACGCTGGCCAGACTTCTTACTACTTTCCTCACGCATGCCGAAAAGGACTTCTACCAGAGGGAATTGGCAGATCTGGTCGGGGCTGGCCTCTACACCGTCCAACGTGCGCTTGCTCGCCTGGAGAAGCTGGGTCTTGTTACAAAAATGCCCCGCGGGAACAGGGCGTACTATCGGGCCAACCGAAAGTCCTCCGTGTTTGAAGATCTGAAACGGGTCATCCTGAAAACCTTGGGATTGGGTGGAGTCCTGCGCACATCTTTGGCCTCGTTGGCTGATCGTGTGCAGGTTGCCTTTATCTACGGTTCTTTCGCCCGTGGCGAGGAAACTGAGGCGAGCGACGTCGATATTCTCATCGTGGGAAACCTGTCCCTCAAGGAAGCCGCTGCTGTTCTCGGGCCTGTAGGTCGTAGACTGGGCCGGGAATTCAACACGACAGTCTACCCGATTGACGAGTTCAAGGCTAAGAACGTACAAGGCAACCACTTCATCTCGGAAATTCTGAAGGGGGACAAACTCTTCCTTATTGGAGACGAGCGTGAACTTGAGAGAACTACTGGCTGATGGACGTGTCGTCGCGCACAAGACGTCTGCCAGGGAAGTGGCTGACCTCTTGCGCGTGGTGGATCGCGATCTGGCGGATGCCGCAATTCTTCAGATATCGACAGATCTCCGCTTCACCACTGCTTACAATGCCGCACTGCAGCTCGCAACGATAGCACTTCTCGCATGCGGTTACAGGGCCAAGGGATCTGGGCATCACTGGGTCACATTCCACGTGTTGCCGGAGATCATGGGGGCACACGCTAACGCGCGCGCTTACTACTTCGACAACTGCCGCTCAAAGCGGAACGTTACCGACTATGATCGCGCCGGGGAGATATCGGAACATGATGCCGAGGAGATTCGTGCCGAGGCCCGTGAATTCCGCGAGGAGATCCTTGCCTGGCTCGCAGAGAACCATCCGAACCTTGTACCCCAAGGTGGTGGGTAGCATACTGGCCCCCTCAAAACGTGAGACACAGGATAGAGTGATCTCGTATAATTGCAGTAGCTGATCCGCGAGGCCGGAAGCCGAAGCGGAGAAGCTACTGCAAAGCGCGGTCACAGGAGGTTGAAATGACCGAAGAAAGGGAGTTCACGGACGAGCAGAAGGCCGAGATCGCCCTTGATCTCATAGGCGGAAAGCTGTCTCACGAGGAGGTGTGCCGGAAGTGGCAAATCAGTTCCACCTATGCCAACAAGCTCAAGGATCAGGCGCTGGATCTGCTGCGCGAGGGGATGGGGCATCCCGCCGGAAAGCCTGATGCGAGGATCGAGGTACTCGAGAAGAAGATCGCTGACCTGGAGCAGCTTGCCGGGGATCAGGCCCTGGTCATCCGGGCATTCAAAAAAATAACTCGGCAAGGCCGGTAGCCGAGATGTTACTCCGATCAGATCTCGAGTCTGCCGCGAGGCTTGCGCGGGCGATGTAGATCCCGCGAGCCTCTCTTCATCGGTGGGTGTCCGGCTCAGGTGGTTCTCTGCTGCTTGTTCCTGCCCGCTTCTCGGCTTGTCTTCCCTTCGCGGACTTAAGGGAAACAGGCTTACCCTCTTTTCCGCTTCAGAGTCTTTGGCTCTGGCAAATCCTGCTTCGCGCCCTCGTCACCCTTCAGGGGGATACTGGGTACGCCTTCGCGTCTGCCGCCGCTGTATGCAGCGGGGGATGACCCTGTGGGTGAGACGGCTGCTTTCTTCTCCAGCTCTATCTCTTATTTTGCCCTCCGGAGGCGCGGCGTAGGAGGGTCAGCATTCATCATTGATCATTGTTCATTGTCTTGCCTACTCCTTGATCCGCTTCAGGAACGCAAACTCCACCGGCTGCTTGATCCGCGCGTCCTCAGAGTTGAAGTCAACTTCCCCCGGTGTAATCTCGCCCAGCTTTTTCAGTTCATCCTCGGTCGTCAACTGCGCTGACCAGATGTTGCCGCCCTCGTCCAGTGCAAACGCGCGCTTGCCGATTCCCAGCCCGCACGGGATCGCGAGCAGCAAGTACTTCTCACCCACATCGGAAGTGAATTGAATGTACCTGTATCCCCGGCCAACAGTCGGGAAGCCGTCCGGCAGTTGTCCTGTGGGCGGCATCGCGCCATCGTGTGACGCGCGGTGCTTTTCGAGCGCCTTGACGAATTCGGGGAAAGTGCGGTCACTCACGACAGGATACACGTTGCGCTCGAACTCGGCGTCGCCGCCCGAGAAAGTGAAGTTCTCGACGTAACGGACCGCGGGATTCGCCTTCAGCGGCTCCAGGTCGGCGGTGGTCAGGCCCGTTGTGGTCAGGCTCACGCATGCGAGCGTCTTGCACGAAGCGAGATACTTCGCCGATGCGGGGCCAAGATTCAGTGCGTAGATGCACACAAGCTCGGTGAGGCTGGGGCTCGCGCTGAGCTTGCGGATCCCCTCGTCCGTCAAGTTCAGGCAACTCGACAGGTTCAGCATCTTCAGATTGGGCATTGTGGCGAACAAACCCAGCGCCTCGTCGGAAAGATATCTGGCATCGGTCATCACGTTCTGCAGGCTGCGGCAGCGCGCCAGGGACTTGATGATCTCGTCCGTGACGGGGATGGTTCCGATCGAGTAGAAGGCCGTCGAATGAAGCTTGGGCAACTGCGCAACGGCGTCGAACAAGTTGGCGAATATTGGCGAATTGGTGTCCGCACCGATGAATCGCAGCTCAGACAGGTTGCCAAGATCCTCGAAAGCCTCAGGCTGCACGTTGAAACTCACGCGGGAGAATCCCAGGTAACGCAGATTTTTGAGTTCGCAGATCGCGGACAGAGCTTCCTCATTAATGCTTGAGCTGAGGATAAACAAGTGTTCCAGCCCCTGCAGCTTGGACAGGGTCGCGATGTCTCCCGGCATGGCACCCGCAAATGCGAGCCCCAGTTCCTTCAGCTTCGGGCAAGCGGCCAGTATCTCCAGGTCGCCCTGGAATGGCCCGCGGATGTAGAGGCTTTCCAGCGGCAGGGCTTCGCAAATCTTGCGAAGGTCCTCGCTGACGGGCTTTTCGCCCTCCCCCATTCCCAGCAGGTTCAGGCCCTTGAGGTTCTTGAGGTTCAGCAGGGGAGAGAAGTCGCAATCGGGTTCGAAGCCCTGTACGCAGAGGTATTCGAGCGATTCGAGCTTTGAAATCGCCAGCGCGGCGCCCGAAGTAAGCCGGAAGCTTGGCAATGCCAGGTGCTTAAGCGCTTTCAGTCCCGAGATAGCCTCCACGTCGGTCTCGTCCACCCAGGAACAGTACAGCGCGAGCCTCTCGAGTTTGTTGCACCGTTCGATCCCGGAGAGGTCCGGTCTGCCCTGTATTCGCGGAGACTGGTAGGTGATGTGCAGGTCCTTCAAGTTCGGCAGGTCGCCGATCTGTTCGAACGCATCCGGAGTTAGTTGGCAATCCCTTAGCGCCAGGTACTCGAGTTGCTTCATCTTCCCGATTGCCGCGAAGTGTTCTTCCGAGGTCTCGCATATTACGGTCGGCTGCACGAAGGGGTTCTCCAGGATAAGATAATCGTAGCCCCAATAGACAGAGAGCCGCTTGACGTCCTTCCTGGTCAGTTCCTCGGTGAGGAGTGCAAACGGCCCGGGCAAAAGAGGCTGGGGAATTCGGACTCCCCAGAACGCATCCGCTTCCGGGACGAACGGCTTGCCGTCGAATGTCGGCGTCACGCCCACGACCGGATAGCGGTCAATAAGCCAGAATCCCCAGGGCTCGCCCATACTGAACGGGAGGAGGTTCTCGTGTTCCTCCCAGATCTGTAACTGCGCGGAAGAGTTGAATCCCGTTGCTTTCTCTTCCACGTCCTCGGCATAACCCATGGGGAGTTGCTGGAGCTGAGAGTTTCCCCCCAGCAGAATACAGGCTGCGAGCCCCATTACGAGCGCCATCAGCGCCGCCGTGGCGGCGAAAAACTTGCCAATGGCAAGGGGGGCTCCCCCGCCAGCGGTGGCTCCAGAGCCGACCCCGCCGGATGCAGTCCCCGTTCCCACACCGGAGACCCCAATCCTGCAAAGCGAAACCAGTAGAGAATGAGGAGCTGCCTGGGCAGCGCCCTGCGCAAGCGTTGTGGCAATCACTGCCGCGCTCATCACCACTCCCGCGCGCAGCAGATGCCCCCGGACTTCCGAGATGCCTGTTTCCAGACGCCTCGACACAGTTGACTGCGTCACGCCGAGTTCGGCGGCGATCTGGGCCTGATTCTTTCCTTCAAGGTAGTAGCTGATAACGGAACTGCGGATTTCGTCAGGCATCAACGAAAGTGCCTCGTCAACGTGCGGTGCAATTTCGGCCCACGATTGCCCTTCGGTCAATGTGTCATCCTGCAAAGCGCCCTCCTCACGTTGTCTGCGGACCTTTTCCGACCTGACCTTTTCGCAGGATACGCGCCGAGCCACGCGGAACAGCCATCCTGCTACCGACTCACGCACCTGCGAGGAACCCCGCGCCAGGCACAGGAAAGTCTCCTGCGTAGCATCCTCAGCGTCGGCTGGCCGACGGGTAATGCGCAGACAGGTCGAGTACACCAATCCTGCATGCCGGTGCACAAGCTCCGCAAAGGCGCGCGCATCGCCCTTTTCGGCGTAGCGTTTCAGTAGGATCAGGTCTTCGCTCATGGGCTTCTCCTTGCGACGATATTGTCCGTTCCTGCAATCAATGTGCCGGTCCCGGTCTCAGATATGCGCAAAAAACTGAAAAGTCGTTCGCGGGCCCGCTTGAACGAGTTCAATCCTGATTGGACGGACCAGCTCTCCTCCTCGCCGATTGCCGATTATTGCCCGCGATGCAGTTTCCGCACACCGGGCAGGCAGGCCGTATCTGCCTATCTCTGTTCCGGTTCGAGTTTTCCCTCTTGTCCGACCCGCTCCCTGAGGTAGAATGAATTTGGAGGATGGGACTATGAAAGCACTCAGCGTGGCTTGGCTCGCGGGTGGACTTCTTCTCTTCGCTGCCCTGGCAGCAAGCGGCGAGGATGTGGCGAAGCCATGTCCGCTATGCCAAGATGCAGGCAAAATAACGGCGCCGCCCGGCAAGCTGCTCGAAGCAGTCCAGTTCGATTCCGCGGTCGAGCGCAGGCCGAAGTCGAAAATCATCAACTGTGGCTGGATCCCCTGCCCCAAATGCTCCGAGTTGAATCGTTTCGCAGGGCTCGCGGCGGAACACGCGCAGTTGGAGGCAGCGGTCAGAGAAAGCGTTGCCGCGTGGCTGGCGCCCCGTAGCTACGCCGCGCTGCTCAAGGACTGGAACTACATCCTGACGCGACATTGCATCGTGTTCACAGACACGAAGGGTCCTCAGAAGGATCGGGTGGAGTCCATTGCCTTTCTGCTCGAGGGTGCATGGAAGGCGCATGCCGCCTATCTATCTCTCGACGATCCCCCTTCCGTGGAGCGGATCGCGCTCGTGATCTGCAGTAATGAAAGCGCGTACGGTGACTTCCTGTCCGCCTGCTATTCCGCCGAGTATTCCAGGAAGAACAGGGCCGAGCCTGACAACCCCCTGCCCGATTCCGCCGGATGGATTGTCTGGCTCAGACCGGGAGTCGCGGGCTGCGAGGTGCCGGTCATTGAGTGCGTGACGGGCCGATGGCTGGACAAGCTGATGCCACCCAATCACGAGAGCATCCCTGCGCTGACCGTCGGCGCTACGTATTTCTACATCCCTGAAAGCTACTCGCAGATGTGGTCTCAGGGGCTCGCATCGGCGGATGATGTATCAGTAATGTGGGAGGAGATATTTGCCCTCGTCCAAGCGGCGGAGGCACGCGTGGGACAACCGGTTGCCTTCGACGAGGCCAAGAAGACTGGGACGGGCTTCTTCCCGCTGGAGCGGCTATTGACGCTCGACGAGGCAGAGGTGCGCGTGGCGCAGCGAGACTACTGCTGGCTGCTGTTTCGCTACTGCGTCGGGGATACTGTGCGCAGATCCGGCAAAGCTCCTGAGTTCCGAGCCCATCTGAAAAGCGCAATCGCTGTGGTAACAACCCGGGCATCGTTCCCCGGCCTGCTGACCGAGAAGTATGGCTTCAAGAGCCAGCAGGTGTTCACATACAGGGTTGCTGCCGCGACCCTTCAACTGTGCTGCGACTTGCCCTTCCATCTTGTCGTGTACGATGGTGAGGAGAAGAAGGAATAGGAGGGCAGAGGCAAATGATGAATGACGGATGCGGAATGGTGGATGGAAGAGGGCGCAAGAAGGATCGAATGCGCTGCAATCCCCGAATCGGGCTGGTCGTCACTCTCCTGGCAGCATTGTTTGCCGTGGGCTGCAACAGCCGCCCGCCGGAGGACATTGTTTTCAGGAATGAGGCAATCACAGAAACCTTGAGCCTTGTTGACACTACTGTTCGCATTTTCGGGGAAGTGGAGATCGCCAAGGGTGGAGAACTGCGGCTTGAAGGGATATCTGTCCTGGATTTGTCCGACTGCCGGAAACTCAATGTCAAGGGCAGATTGGTTCTGCAGGGAACCGAGATGCGCGTCGAGGGTGGTGCGTACATTGGGGGAACAGAGAGATATCCTGCTGTCCGCTACAGCTCTCAGGATGAAGGAACCCTTGTCAGCGATGGGGGCGAGATTCTGCTCGACAGAGCCAGAATTCTGGTGTCCACCCCTCATTCTTACAGCTTCAAGCTCAAGAACGAACTTGGGGTCTTTTCCGTTTTGCACTCAGAAGCCTACGGCAGCATGTTATGGCTTTCATCCAAGGCGGATATGAATATCCACGGAAGCGATTTTTGCGCGGGACAAGAGCTATCCTTCCGTGCGCATGAAGCAGAAATTCACCTTGAAGAATGCAAGTTCGAACGTTCAGTCGTCAGCTTGACAGGGAACAAAGTGCTGATGACCAGATGCGATATCGGCTTCGAGTCCTTGATCGAGGGATCCCGTGGAACTGCTGTCCTGTCCGAGTGCATCTTCACTAGCCTTCGGTGTGAACTAATGGAATCTCTCACACTGGAGCGATGTGTCCAGACGCCTGATCAGTTTGGGCCCTGGAGCCGAGTTTCTTACAATAACGACTTTCGCTTGAGGCTCCTCGCGAAGAACCTTGAGATCAAGGGCTGCATGCTGACATCGCCCAAGGCGGAAATCAACTTTGACAACGCCGACATCCGAGATTCCCTGCTGGGCTTCGGCGAATGCAGAGGTGGCTATAGGTTCGAGGAAAGGTACAAATTCGACTCACTGACCATGGAACGGGTTCTGCTGGTATTTGCGGGATTGCCATCCAAGGTGCCCGGTTGCTTCGGTACCCTTATACCCGCTGCAAAGAAGCTGAGCATGACGGATGTTCTCTACGAGGCAGAAGGCGTTGACCGCGGCGACAATGACCACGCGCGGAAGCTGGTTCGGGCTTACCTGTACAGCCCTTGGGATACGATAATGCGCTACTTCGGTGATTGCGAGGGAACCAGATGGGATCCGGTCGCGGTCGAGTTAACAAAGCCATATGAAGATCTCAGATTGTATCCCTTCCATTTCGCGTACTGTTGCTTCAGTTGTGGAAGGGAGATCACATTCATTGTCGGGGAACTGCAGGAGTTTCTTGCCAAGACTCTTCCTGGTGCCATCAGGCCGAAGGCCGCCCCGCAGACATTCTCTCCGGAGAATGCTCCTCTGCCGCTCGTCGCTATCTCTCCCGGCTCGTTCATGATGGGCTCGGAGCGGGAGGAAACTTGGGAACAGCAGGCGCACAAGGTGACGCTGACAAAGCCGTTCTATATGGGCGCGATGGAAGTCACGCAGGCGCAGTACCGGTCGGTGATGAACAATAACCCAAGCGAATTCAAGGGAGAAGATCTGCCAGTTGAGTCGGTTAGCTGGGAAAATGCCGTGGAGTTCTGCCGCAGGCTGACGGAGAGCGAGAGATTGAAAAACAACCTGCCTGAGGGAATAGTTTATCGACTGCCGACGGAGGCCGAGTGGGAGTACTGCTGCCGGGCAGGCAGTACGACAGATTACTGCTTTGGTGACAATGTGACGCAACTGGGCGACTACGCGTGGTATGGTGGAAACTCCGAGCATAGAACGAACCCAGTGGGCACCAAGAAGCCCAACGCATGGGGCCTTTACGACATGCATGGCAATGTGCTGGAGTGGTGCCTGGACTGGTTCGAGAGCTATCAACCGGGCGAGAAGCCGCCAGCAGTGGAGAACACCATTGATCCCGTTGGCCCGGCAACGGGCGAATACCGGTTGCTGCGAGGCGGTGTCGGGAACTTCGCGGCTTTAAGGTGCCGTTCCACTTCCCGATACCGGGATGTTCCACATCTGAGAACAAGTTACTATGGCTTTCGCGTCGTGGTAGCTGCGGCGATTGAAGTCGCTGGGAGCGCGCCTGCTGGCAAATAGCGCTACTTCTCCGCAGAATCGGAAGTCCTTACTACTTTACGAAAGCGGAGTCGCGCCACAGAGGGTCAGAATAGTGTTCAGGAAATCGCGCAACTCAGGGCAAGCTTTGGCGGCGACAGCAAGGTCTTTCCCTTCGAGGATGCTGTTTGCCTCACGTGTCTTGATATATGTTCGTCGCTTGCCACAGCGGAACACCTCTCGAATGTAGTGCGACGGTGGTTTGTTGTGGTTCACGTTCTCCGGGGCGCCTGCAGGAGCCTTTTTGTTGTGTCCGGCCAATTCCTGGATTCGTGGCCAATAGGGAAGAAGCCATGCCTCAAACTCATATTGTGCCGAATGAGGGTGAAACCGGGGCTCATCGCCTACCCACTCACGCATCTTTGACTTTGCATCGTCTGCATTCTTGAAGGTCATCTGGCCGTCGTACACGTCTGTCAAAGCGATTACGGCGTCATTTCCGTCTCGCAGTAAGCGCGCTACATCGCGCTTGAGGAAGTCGCCCCGCGGAATCCCGTGATCGGTAGGAAACGGGTCGAGGTGGGGCATGCTCCCGGGAACGCGCTCGCGGAGAAAAACTTTCAAGTGCCTTATGAACACTCTCTCTGTTGCCCCCTCCACAATGATGGCTATTCTCACGCCCGACCTCCCATGCGACCGAGCCGCCAGACTTCATCAAGTGTGTACTCGGCAAGCCACTCCCCGAGATCCATTTGGTCTGCCCATGTCATTTTGGCCGAGCCGTCCTCGTTCAAGTCCATTACAGCGACTTCCTCTGGCTTCAGGAAGCGGACAAGCCGATCCGAGTGCGTGGCGACTATCAACTGTGTTCGCTGCGATGCCTCCCGCATCAGTTCAGCAAGAATGCTGAGCATCTCCGGATGCAGGCTCACCTCGGGCTCGTCAATCAGGGTAACCGCAGTTAGCCCCGGGCTTTGAAGCAGTGTTGTCAGCCAGAGGAATCGAAGAGTGCCTTCAGAAAGTTGATGCGCGTAGACCGGTTTAGAGAAAGCCCGATCCTTCCAGGTCATTCCGAGCATGCCCGCAGCCACAGGAGGGAAGTCCAGTCGCTCGAAACCAGGAAAGGCCGTCTTCAAAGTGTCTTCAATCGTTTCAAAACGGTCGCGTTGTGTCTCCCGTAGAGAGTAAAGACAGGAAACAAGATCCTCTCCCTGCCTGCCTGGCAGGTCGGCAGGACGCATTTGCTGCGGGAGACGCACTGGAGCACGAGGTTCAACGTTCAGGCAATGATAGAAGGTCGAAGAGGAGAGCTTCAGGCGGAAATCCTCCGGTTCCCTGAACATCTTCGGTACTTGCGAAAGCGAAGTTTCAGCGTAGCTGTGCTCCCACGTGGGTTGAACCCATTTCTTGGCGTCTGCATTGAAGTACTTGATGTCCGTGCCATGCGAGGCTATGTTCTTAGAAGGAGGTCCTTCCTCATGCCTCTGTTGGCTCAGGGTCTCTTCGCCTATCATGTAGGACGCACCGGAAAGCGCCAGAAGGAGATGGTAATCCACGGGGGAATGTGATGGCACGTTCATCGAGAGATCTAAAGCAAGGCCACTCGCGCGGTCGTTCGTGAGGACTCCCACAAGGCCACCCATTTCCCCGAGTTCCTTGTTCATTGCGCCTCTCGCAGATGCGGCCAGCAGGGCAAAAGCGTCGAGAAACGATGTCTTGCCGACGCCGTTTGCGCCAATAAGCACGTTCAGAGGACGAAGCTCAGCCTGAAGCTCGGCCAGTCGCCTGAATCCACGTATGCCGATGTGAGAGAAAGAGTTCTCCAACATCTGACTGCTCCTTGATCGGGAGAACGCCGCCCCCCGTCGGATTTCTTCGCAGAACTGAAAATGACGCAACTCAGGGATTGTACATCGCCATCCTATGTAGTCAAGGGGAGGGCTTGGGGCGACCGCGAAACGCGCTTCCTTGAAGTCCGTGCAGGATAGAGACGTCGGAAGGAGGACATTTCGTGGTGATGACCTTATCCGGCAGTTCTACTCGCTGCTTCCGTTCGAATCCTGTGTATCCTAAGCGTCAGTGTGAAAGGCGCTTGTCTTCTCCGCGCCTCCGCGTCCCTCCTGAGGCTGGCTTGTTTAGCTCGGATTTGCCTGAGATACTCCTTAGCCTCCGATCCGCTTTCGCATATCTCATGGTCAAAGTCCTTAGCCGTCAAGCCCCCCCGCCGCATAAAACATTGACCGATTTCCACGATGAAGTACAATCTTTTCAAGATGGCAACTCCATTCTGGAAATCCCCGTTCCTTGCCGCAATAATCGGCCGCCCAAATGTGGGCAAGTCAACCCTTTTCAACACGTTGATCGGCCTGCGCGTTGCCATCGTTGATCCCACCCCGGGCGTAACCCGCGACAGGCTCGTGCACTCCGCCAAGGCCGTTGACAGGTACTTCGACGTCATGGACACCGGCGGCATCGGCATCGTGGATATGCAGAAGCTCGAAGAACTGGTCGAATGGCAGATAACCGCTGCAATCGGTGTTGCAGACCTGATTCTCTTCGTGGTTGACGTCAAGGACGGCCTCACGCCGATGGACGCGGCGATCGCGGAAACCATCCGCAAGACCAGCAAGCCCACCCTCCTGCTCGCCAATAAGTGCGACGTGGGGAAATTCGATGTTCAGGCCGAGGAATTCAGAAGGCTCGGGATCGCGCGCGTCTTCCCGATTTCAGCGCAAGAGCGTCGTGGCCTTGATGAGGTGCTGGAGTACATTGAATCGATTCTGCCCGACGCCGACCCGGCGGAGGAGGATCCGAATGCGCTGAAGCTCGCGATTGTCGGCCGCCGCAACGTGGGCAAGTCGAGCTTTGTCAATTTCCTTGCAGGCGAGGAACGCGTGATCGTGTCCGAGGTACCGGGTACAACGCGCGACGCGGTGGAGGTCTCCATCGAATCGCCGGGTCTCAAGCTTGTTGCCATTGACACGGCGGGGTTGAGGAAGAAATCGTCAATCCGCCATCCGATAGAGCTTTTCAGCACATTCCGCACAGAGAACGCGCTCAGTCGGGCAAACGCCGTCATCTTGATGATCGACGCCGAACAGGGCATCTCCAATATTGAGAAGCACATCGCGTCCCTTGTGGCCGAGGAGTTCAAGCCCTGCGTGATAGTCGTCAACAAGTGGGACCTCGCGGGAGAACTGGACCCTGACAAGTACACTGAGTACATCGGGAAAACCCTGTCGGGCCTCGATCACTGCCCGATCATCTACATCTCGGTCAAAGACGGTGACAGGGCCGACAAAGTGATCCCCATCGCGCAGGACCTGCTTGTGCAATGGCGGAGTACATGGTCCACCTCGTTGGTGAACGATGTTATCGGCGACGCGCAGAATCTTCACCGACCGAAGGTAAAGGCTGGCAGCCTGCCGAAAATGTACTATGCAACCCAGGTCAGTACGGCACCCCCGACTTTCCTCATCTTCGTCAATCGTCCTGAATTCTTCGCCGACAATTACCGGAGATTTCTGGTAAACTACCTTCGAAAGCGGCTCAAAGTACCCGAGATACCGCTGCGGATCGTGTTCAGGGAACGAAGGGAACCGAACGAAAAGGAATAAGGACGGTGTGTTATGGTCGTCATCGAACACCTCGGCCACTCCGCGTTTCGACTGAAGGGCTCGCAGATTGTCTATATTGACCCCTACAAATTGACCGCCCCGCAGCCACCCGCTGACATAGTACTGATTACTCATTCTCATTCCGACCACTGCTCTCCCACCGACCTTGCCGTAGTATGTACGTCGCGCACCGTTGTCTTTGCGCCGCCCGATTGCAGCGACACATTCAAGCAGATCAACCTTCCACTTGAGCACCGTCCGGTCGAGCCCGGTCGCAAGTACGAATACGCCGGCGTGAAGATCCGTACGATCCCTGCATACAACACGAACAAGAAGTTTCATCCGCGTGCGAAGAACTGGGTGGGGTATTTTGTCGAAATGGACGGCGAATCGTTCTATCACTGCGGCGACTCCGACGTAATCCCGGAAATGAAGGACCTGCGGCCTGATTACGCCCTTCTTCCTGTGAGCGGGATCTACGTGATGACCGCCGAGGAGGCAGCGGAGGCCTGCGCGATGATTCATCCGTTGAAGGGGGCAATTCCGATGCACTTCGGCGTGGTCGCGGGGACCAAAGCCGATGCGGAGAGATTCCTGAAGCTGATCAGCAAAGAAAAGCCGCAAAAATGAACCTGCTTAAGCCGGCCGGCATTATCCTGCTGGTCGCGCTGTCATTTCTTTCGGCCCTTGGCGAAGGCGAGCGGCCGCTGTATATAGCCATTACCGCGCAGACGGCAGGGGCGATATTTCCTTGTCGCTGCCCAATGAACCCCGAAGGCGGATTGGCAGCGCGCGCGGCCTTTTTCGACCGCTTGCGGTCCGAAGGGGAGCTTGTCGCCATTGACGCGGGTGGATGGATGCCAGGCGGAATTCTGGACGAATACGCTGGTGACGCCGCCGAATTGGAGAAGCGCGCCGCAGTGCTTGCCGGAGCCTACACTGACGTGCTCCGGTACGATGTCGTGGCGCTTGCTCCGCAGGACTTGGCAAAGGCCCCTCCCTCCGGCATTCAATATGTTTCCGGAAATCTCCCGATGAAGGACGGCCGGGAATCCGCCATAACCAAGGGAGTCTTTACATTCACGGTAATGCCGGAAAACGCTGGCGCGTCAATCTACCCGCCTCGTCCGGATCTCAAAGCGCTTCCGCCGCTGCAATTTGCCCTGAAACAGGTTGAAACTGCCAAGGCCGCAGGGGCAAGGATTGTGGTCATGCTGTCCGCGCTGTCGGAGCCGGAGACCGTCAAGCTGGTTCGGGCGGTGAAAGGCATAAATCTGGCCGTGGCATCGAACCCCCGCTCTGAAGGCAGGCACAGCTACAAGGTGGGAGATACCACCATAGCCACCGTCCCGGTGCAGGGCCGCGCCGTAGGGGTGTGGTCTCCCGCCAGTGGCTACCGGCTGGAGTATATGGGCCCATCACAGTTAGTGAGCGCCGAAGCGACCAAATACCTGGCTGCTCGCGGGTATGCTTCGCCCCTGGTGAGCCGCCTGACAATGGATTTCTTCGTGATGAGCCGCTGTCCGTATGGCCGACCGGCCTTGCCGGTGGTGCTCGAAGCGGCGGCGCGGCTGAAGGGATTTGCCGTTCTAAACCTGTACTTCGTTGTTTCGGTGGACAAGGCTGGCAAGCTCCAATCGCTGCACGGCGAGGACGAGCTTGAGGACAATCGCCGGATGCTGGCCGTGTATATGCGCAAGCCCGAAGCATTGGCCGACTATCTACAGTGCTCCTCCGCGGAGGGCTTTGACTTCGCCAAATGGTTGACGGACGCGGGAATCGATCCTTGGAAGGTGAAGGCGTCGCTGGACTGCGGCGAAGTGGATGCGGAACTCCGATCTCACGCTGCCCGATGCTCGGCATTGGGCGTGAACGCGAGCCCCACGCTGAAGATAGGCAACACGCCTTTCAATGGCGAATTCACCGTCGAGCGGCTGTTGTTTGAGGCTTGCCGAAGGCTCAGCGGCTCAGAGGGCATTAGCGCATGCAGAAATCTGCCGAAGTGCTTTTCGGACATCGACTGCGCGGAGTTCGGGTTCATTACGATCTGCGACAACTCCGGCAAGGCGAATGCCGCATGCCGGAAGATACGCGATATCGACGTGAACCTGATCGTGATAAAGCCGCCCGATGCAGTCGCTGACCCATCCGAGCAGGCTGTCACCGGGATGACGGCGTTGCTTCCGTCGCTGAAGATCAGGGAAGTAGTATCGGAATCCGGGGAAGGACGCGCGCTTATCGCCCGGCACGGAATCGAGCGACTTCCGGCTTTTGTGTTCGGTCCGGAAGTGGTAAAGGCATACAACTACAAGCGAATGGCGGACGTGCTGAAACCATCCGCGGGCGCATTTGTTGCGACCCCGGAGTCGGTATTTTCGAACTGGTACGTTCTGCGTCCCGCGAAACCGGGCGAGATGATACTGTTCGCCCTGCCCTATGGTGAGAGGGGAGCAGCCCTGATAACGCGTGCAGTAGAGCTTTCATCCGAGGGCTTTCCGCTTCCGGAACTGCGCTTTCCGTTGTTGACGGACGAGGAAGGTCGGCTTGTTTCGGCGCGAGGCATCGGCGAACTTGAGGAATGCGCTCGAATGCGAGCGGCCTTTGCCCTCGATTCGGCCAAAGCCGTCAAGTACCTGTTGGCAAGATGCGCGCATCCGGGTTCGTCGTACTGGGACGACGATGCAACGGCAGCCGGATTCGATCCGACCGAACTGAAAAAAGCCGCACGTTCTGAAGAGACAACGAAATTGCTTGCCGCTGATGCCGAACTGGCAGCAGCTTTCGGGACCCCGGCCGATGCTTTTATGTTACTCGGCAACCGTGAACTCGTATTTATTCAGGATGCATTCGACCTCGAGATCACCTTCTGGTGCTCCGGAGTCAAGAGGCAGTGACAATGCTCAGACGCGTTCTGTTGACATTCGCTCTTGTGACACTTCTGGCCGCCGGGGGATGCAACCTGCTGCAGCCATCGAAGCCGCCCGCCGAACTCAAGACGGCATCGGTCGCCTACTCGACCGACGGCAGCCGACTGGAAGGGATAAAGACCACCCTCAACGACGACACGGCTCCGCCTTCTCCACCCGCTGACTATCTGAGGCTGGGTGACGAACGGACTGCGGTCTGCATCGCTCCCTCATTTCGCGAGGATGGCGAAACACTTCTGGACTATTTGCGCAAATCCCTGGAGTACTTGCAGGGGATGTCCATTCTGGGAATTCCTGCACTGACAGTCCACGTTCACCACGCTGACAGCCTTCCGCGCAACTGGGTTTCCCGTCTTGCCGGGGAGCGGCTGACTTTCGAGTTGTTTTTCAGGGCCGACACACTGTTCACGAAGTCCGGTCGTTGGACGCGGATGGATGATGGCGCGGCCTCGCAACTGCTGGGAACGTTCCACGAGCTTGTGGAAATGTCGCTGATGTACGGCCGCGGTGCACGGATTCCCTACGGTAATGATGAGAAGGCACGCTGGCTGCGCGAGGGTATCGCCACGTACCTGGCAGAACAAACGTTGCGGCGCTGCTTCGTGTGCAATCCGTACCTTGGCAGCAGGCTGTCCGACAAGTACTATTACGCCACGAAGTTCGGCGCCAAGCTGCTCCAATGGAAGGAAGCGTCCGGGGGTTCCTGGAACGAAGCCTACGGTGCTTCCCTGGGGTTTGTCAGCGCTGCTTACGACGGTACAGGTGGAAAGTTCCCCCGGGAATTCCTTCGTAACCTGGCCGAAGCATCCGATTCGGACGCAACGGTCAACATTATGGCGCTGCTTGACGAGTGCCTTGGCTGCACGGCGGCGGAGTTCGCGGCATCGGTCCGCAGGCCGCTGCCAGAACTACTCCCTGAATCCGCCGACAACAAGCTGAAGGTTCCGGCCGGATTCGCGGGCTGCCCTGACGCGCCGGGGCTCGCGGCGGGAGACGAAATCATCGCGGTTGACGGCAAACGCGTCTTCTATCCCTATGATCTGGACGAAGAGCTCTGGAAGGCAGGCGCCAAGGACAGCTTCAACATCTCCATCAGGCGCCATGATGCGGCCATTGATGTAGTCGCAACGCCGATCGGCTTCCGGAGCATTCTGGAGAGGAGCCGCAGGTGAAATTCTTCCTGAGTATTGCCGCGATACTTGGCCTGTTTGTCCTTACCGTAATTGCCTTCTGGAACGGTTATCTTGGTGTGGCGGTGGTTACGACCAGTACAACAAATGGCACAGCCGGGACGAAATTCTCTGACATTGGCCGTGGCAACGGCTTTATGGCCGAAACTGAGATGGACGATGAGTACCGCAATGCGTTCATTGACGCGGCGACGGAAATCAGGCCCAAGTGGATATTGACCGGTGACGAAGCGCTGCGCGAACGAGCCATAGACAAGATGACCGAGGGCGTGCTGAGCAATCTGCCTCCTGAATTGCTGGATTCGGCCAAAGACAAGATGGCTCCGATATTGCGGACGACGGCGGGAATCATCGTGGAACCGAAATTGTCCGGCCCCTGGGCAGTAGGAAAATATGAGGTGACCTTCAGCTTTGAAGTGAAGGCCGAGTACGGGAACGGCAGTTCGACCAGGCGGGGATGCACAAAGTTCACCGTAGGGGTGTCGGGAATGTACCCGATCGAAGAGGTAAGGGCGTTGATCGCGCGGCACTGCGGAAAGCAGTTCGTCGCCGCTGCGGAGAAATTCTATGCCGATGAGAAAGAATTCGTCGAAGGTAAATAGCTCGGTCTTCGATCGAAGGCCGCGTTGGATGGTTGCGCTGAGGCTCGCGCGCGAAGGCGCGGGCATGACGATGCAACACGCGGCCACAGAACTCGAGATGAGCATCTCCGCGTTGTGCAGGATCGAACGCGGATCGAGAGGACTCGAAACAGGGCTGTTTGAGCGCATGTGTTCCCTTTACGTTGTTACGCCCTGGTCAACCATCAGAGGCGTTCCGGAAAAGGGCGAATACCGGCCACCCGATGACGACCCCGGAAGGCGGCTGAGGTTCTGCCGACGCACGAAGGGGGTCTCGATTCACTCGCTTGCCGGGAAGCTGCACGTGGCTGAATCCACAATTTCCCTTATCGAGACAGGGAAGCGCAGGCTGACCGTCAGATTTGCCGACCGCGCGCTGGAGGCACTGGGAGTAGGTTGCGAGTGCTTCTTCACGGGCAGCGGCGGGCTGATGCTGGTTGAGCGGCACGTGAGCGGCTCGGCTGCAGCCGGACCTCCGTTGCCGCGATGGTCTTATGCCCCGGATTCTTCCGTGGCCGACACAGCGTTGCTTCCGGCTTCAAAGGCGGACAACACGATCGCCTTCGAGATCGAGGGCGACTCGATGTTTCCGTACTATCTCCCCGGCGATGTTGTCTTTGCCAGGACCGACCTTGTCCCATCCCCGGGCGATACCTCGGTGATAAGGATGCGCGACGGCTCGGTGGTCTGTAAGGTCTTCAAGCCTGATCCCCAGGGCGACATCGTGCTCGAGTCACTTAACAAGAAGTACGAGCCGCTTTTTGTGCATCCGGACGAAATCGCATTCGCATGGCCCGTTCTCGGTTCCTACCGGCGCGAAAGGAAACAGCGCAGATGATGCTTCGCATTGAATTATCGACTATACGCGGCTCGGGACATCCCTGGATTTTCCGCAGGATGATAAAGAAGAACCAGCCTATGCCTGAGAACGGCGAGGCCGTCGAGGTCTATGACCGCGAGGGCACTTTCGTGGGCATAGGGATGTACAGCGGGGGCTCGCACATCGCCCTGCGCATCATAGGCGACCAAGCGGGAGTTGAGGTAGACGAGGTGTTCATCGCGTCGAGGCTGGCCGAACTGCGCCATGTCCGCGAGGACGTGATGGGAGTTGCGAAGGAATCCGACGCGTACCGCCTGTGCAACTCGGAAGGTGACGGCCTGTCCGGCCTGATAATCGACAAATTCGGCACATCGTTCGTGGTGGATGTGAGGTCAACCGGGTGGTTCAAACGGCAGGAGGAGATTTCGGAGGCGCTCAAGAAGGTATGGGGCCCCGGGATCGGGGTTTACTTCACCTCCACGCCGAATATCGAGGAGTCCGAGAGGATTACCGTTCCGCCGATGCCCAACCAGAGGATTGATTTCTCGGAGCACGGCCTGCGCTACACGGTCAATCTTGCCGTGGCGCACAAGACAGGCTTTTTCCTCGACCAGCGCGACAACAGGGCACTTATCGGCGCGGCAAGCAAGGGCTTGAAGGTGTTGGACTGCTGCTGCTACACTGGAGGGTTCTCACTTAACGCAGCGCGCGGAGAGGCGGCCGAGGTTATCGGCGTTGACCTGGACGAAGATGCGGTCGAGGCGGCAACGAAGAATGCGGCGAGGAACAATCTGAAGGCGAAGTTCATACATTCGGATGTGTTCCCCTACTTGCGGGATCGCGTGCGCTATGCGAACTTCCCGGATATGATAATTCTCGACCCGCCCAAGGTTATACATTCCCGCGATGACTATTCCGTGGGCCTGCGCAAGTACTATGACCTGAACCGCACAGCCCTGTCGTCACTGCAGCGCGGCGGCTTCCTTTTCACTTTTTCGTGTTCTGGCAGGCTGACCGAGGAAGCGTTCCTGAAGGTAATCAGCGAGTCGGCGTTCGATACGCGCAAGACCTTCCAGGTGCTAAGGATCACCGGCGCCGGGCCGGATCATCCGTACTTGCTGAATGCGCCTGAGACGCGCTATCTGAAGGGCGTGTTCGGCAGACTTATCTGACGGGGCTATTTCGCGGCCGGGATCTTGCTATCCGGTGGCTTATGATCTTCGAGCCACGCGGCGATGTGCTCCAATTCGGCCCTCAGCGAACCCAATAGGACTCTTGTTTCCTGGGCATCCCTGCCCGCGTCGAGCACCACCTCAAGGTTTCGAGCAATAGCGGAAGGCTCGGCGAGTCCATAGCTTGCCGCTGTGCCCTTAATGGTGTGCAGTTCCCGCCGGAGATGCTCCAGGTCTTCCTTTTCGAGAGAAGCAATGAGGCCCGGAACCGATTCGATCAGGAAGGCGACATAGTCGCGCAGCAAGGTCGCGAGGTCCGGGTCATTGATATAGTCCCTGAAGTGATCGTCAATCGGACAGCCTTCGCGCTGCACTCCCTGTTTCTGTGCCAATATCCGCCAGAACGACTGCTCGACCGGCTTGGAGACGATAGCGTCAAAGAGCTCCGGTTCCGCGACCTTATCGGCAGACAGACCGGTAAGAAGGACGATAACGGGCTTGTCCCCGAAGCGCTTACGAATGATTGCCGCGAACTCGGTTCCGCGCATCTCGTCCATCTGGTCATCGGTGACAATCGCATCGAAGTAGTGGCCTTCATTAATGCGTGCAAGAGCTTCCGGTGCGGAAGAACACAGCGAGTAGTCGGCGCCGACTTTTCGCAGGATCGCCCGGTAGAAGGCGATACTGGCGGGATCGTCTTCAACGACCAGCAAGGAAGGTTGTTTGTCGCCAATGGCACGGAGCTTTGCGCGAATCAGGTCCGCATTATAGGTGGGCTTGCGGGGCTCGGATTTGGAAGCGGGGGTAACAGGGATCACCACTCTGAAGGTGGTCCCTTCGCCCGGCACGGAAGAGAGTTCGATTCTTCCGCCAAGGATTTCTGCCAGCAGGCGTGATATTGTCAGGCCCAGTCCGGCGCCCTCGGTTATTGTGTATGCCTCATCGGCTGCGCGGTAGAAGGCCGTGGACAATTTCGTTCGCTGATCGTCGGACAGGCCGATGCCGCTGTCTTTTACCTCGAAAACGAGAGCCGCCTCGCGGTGGGCAATGCTGAGTTCGATTACCCCGGACGAGACGTATTTCAGGGCGTTGGAGATTATATTGTTGAGTATCTGCGTTATTCGGGACGGGTCGCCGACGACGTTTTCGGGGACGGGCTCGATGACCTTGAGGCGAAAGATCAGGCCGCGGGCGGCCGCGCGTGAAGAGAAAATCGAGTCAAGGAACACGACCAGTTCACGAGGTGAGAAGACATCGCTGTTCGGCCGAATCTGCCGTGCTTCGAGCTTGGAAAACTCAAGGATGTCGTTTATCAGTGAGCGAAGCAGGCGGACCTTCATCGATTTCTGCTGTGATTCTCCCGAGGAGATCTCGGCTTCGGATTCCATTTCCCCCAGGAAGGCCTGCAGAGTATTTCGAATCTCATGGCTGATTATCCCAAGCAGGCGGGTCTTTGCGGCGACCTCGACCTGCAGTTCCTGCAGCCGACTGTTGAGCTTGTCGAGGACCAGTTTCCGCTCGGTGATATCGAGCATCACGAACAAGGTGAAGTGGCGACCATCGACTGTGAAGTAGGAAGTCTCGAGGTTATAGGTCCGGTTGATGGAGCCGGAGAACAGAGTTACCGGGAGGGCGCGGATCGGCTGGCGTGCGCGGAGCGCAGAGGTGATTTCGCCCATCTGGCTTGGTTCGGCGAAGCCGAGAATGTCATAAATCGTGATTCCGTTCAGAACATCGCTTTCGAAATCATCCATGCCGACCGCGTGGGCGAAGATCGGGTTTGAGGCAATAATGTACCCGGTATCCTCGATGATCGCAGCGGGGTGCGCAAGATTCTCGGTAACCGCGCGGAAAGAGAGAACATCGCCGGAGACTTCTTTCTTTGTGCTTTCCGGTTCTCCGCCCGGCACGGCGCGCGGCGAAACGAAATATGCGAGCCCGTTACAGACAAAGAGCTGACCGTCCATCTGTCCGGCAGGACCGAAGCCCAGGTTGACCGGTGCGTGTTTGCCGGGATGATCCCACAGACCCGAAGCCGCCGCAAGGAGCGAGTCGGGGACAAACAGCAATCCGGCATCCCCTGCCGCTGAGCGGTAGTCGGCGCTTGACGAGACGAGGTGGCCCTCGCGATCGAAAGCCACCGCTGGCAAATGCAGCATCTTGACGAAATCGGTCCCCGCAGGCGTGGTCACGGCGACCGTGGGCTTTTTCTCCGCCATGAGAACGAATGGCAGCGACAGGGAAGTGACGAAGAAGGCAACCAGAAGGAACAACAATATTGCCGCGAGATTGTTGGGCTCGTCATAGTAAGCAGCAGCCTCAATGTCGAGGGGGCGGTATTTGTGCCTGATCAGGTACCGATCAAAAAAGGCAGAGGAGGAGAGCAGTTCGAAGGTGTCTCCATCCTGAGAAGTTGATGAGAGAGTTATGATGGGCAGACCGGGGGGGGAGACCCGTTGACCGTTGATGATGAAAATCAGCCCGGACATAGTACCGCTGTTGCTTGAAAGCGGCTTGAGAATTGGAGTGGCCGCGTTTGCAGCATCGATTCTGTAGCTCAGGCCGACAATATCGGGAATGGAGGAAACGGTACTGAATGTGACAACGTAACTGCCGCGGTCTCGGGCGGAGCTCCCGAAAATTATCACGTATCCCATGTCAGGGATGTTCACCAGTCCGGCATCGGTCTTGACAGACTCGGTGGCGACGCAACTCGCTATTACGAGCATTTCCTCCCGCACGTCCGCGAGCACAATATGTCCCTGTGGATTGACAAGGGCAGCCTGCTCGAAGGGCTTGTTCATCTTGGACCAAGCCTCTATCAACTCGCGCGCGGCGTCGCCTTCGAGGGTGAAGTCGGGGTTCATTTTTGGGATCGCAGTCAGCAGGCAAAGTTGGGCTGAATCGGAAAGGGCCTTCTCGGCGGCGGCCTGTTCTTTCAACATAAACGGGGAAATGACGGTTTTTGTAGCCTCGCCCGCCAGGCGGATGCTCTCCCAAGCCGCGTCCGCACGGCTCCTCGTAGAGGCGTGCAGCAGGAGAACCGCCACCGCCCCGGCGATTACGCCTGCCAAAACGAACGTAAGAGCTATCCTGCGCCTGCTTTCCATTAAGCCATATTCTACCATTATTATTTGAGAGTGACAGCACTTCGTGCGAATGCGCGCGACCTGTCAGGTGAAAAGACGTGTTCTCAGGCCAGGCATACCGGTGACCGTTTTGTTGCCCGCTGATTCCAAGTGGTCTATAATCGTGGAGATGATACGCGCCGGTTTCATTGGTGTTTCGGTTGTCCTTGCTCTCTTCTGCTGGCTTTCCACAGCCTTTGCAGAAGGAATTGACGTCTCTTTTCCCACGGGCGGATACTACCGCAGCGGCCAGGTGATGCCCGTGGTAGTCCAGGTTCAGACATACGGCAACAGCGCGGACTACAACATTTCGTTGCGGCTTTCTCCCCAGCGGATTATTTCGAGCGACGTGACAATGGAAGCGTTCCATCTGCCTCCACGAGCCTCGAAAAGCATCGTGCTGCCTGCGCTGATTGACGCCCGCAATCCCTATCTCTCCCTCTCGATTCGAGATTTCTTTTCCTTCAAGCAGGTGCTCGAACAGGATCTGTCATCACGAATCAGGTTCCTGAATGATTCCGATCGCCTGTTTCTGGTCGTCGGCCTTACCGATGGCGACAAGCCCCTGCTCGACCTCTTGTCCCGTCCCGCATTCGTCGTGAAGACGCTCGCGACGACACCTGACTCGGGCGCGTTCGATCAGTGGGGCAATCTTGAAGGCGTTGACTGCGTAGTGGTGTTCCCGTCGGATAAGGTCAAGTGGGAGGAAGCGTACCTGGCTGCCCTGCGCCAGTATGTCGAGATGGGCGGACGGCTGATTCTGCCGGAATATTCCAGGAACCGCGGGTTCGTTGACAGGCTGTTCCCGGCGCTCAAGGACATTGCGCCCCGCAACGCGAAAGAGCCCTTTGAAGTCTCGATCCTGGCCGACGACGGAACTCTTGTCCTTGACTACGGACTTGGCGAAATTGTGTTTACTGAAGCTAATCAGATGCAAACGGGAACGGTTGCAGACAGGTGGCGGCACATAGGCGATCTGATCGATTTCCCCGCAGCGCCGACATCCCTGTTCCCTCCTCTCCCCGATACGCGGACCACTTCAGAGGCGGTATCGCGCTCTTTCCGCCAGCTCGAGATGGTGCCGTCATACGCAAGGACTCTTCACGTCACCCTGGCGATAATCTTCTGCGCCTTCATTTTCGTGGCAGCGCTGATCGGTGCGCTCAAATTTGCCCGAAAGACTCTCGTTTCGGTGGTGCTGCTGATCTTTGTCAGTGTAGGGCTGACCCTGTACATTCACTACTACATCCCTCCCCCAGGGATCATCTGCCAATTCCGCACCATCTATGAGACAGGGGTCGGAGGGCTCGGACGAGCGACGGTCTTCACGTCGTTTTCCGCCTCCACTGAGATGCTCTGCTCTCTGGCCGAGGATCCGCGCGCGAGGAGCAAGATGCTGTTCTCGGCCAACGATATTTTTGTCGTACCATCGCGCACCCGAAATCCTGAAGGCGGGTGGGTGCTGCGCGACATAGTGGCCAAGCGCGGGACAAGGACAATCGTAGTAACTTCCCTGCCGCTCAGCGGGATTTCCACGGAACGCTCCTGGCTGGTTCCGATAAGCCTTGTGCGCGAGACAGCAGAGGTAACGGCGCCGAACGACACGGTATTCCGGCGGATGTACCTGACGCGGGAGAACGGCGATCTGATAGTCGGGCGCAGCAGGATAAGCGCATCCGCGACGCGTAGCGAATCGGCACCGGAAGGATTCAGTTCCGAGGAATGGTTGTTCCTCGGTACGGCAGCATCGCTCAACCGGAGAGCGCCCTGGGGCGGAAACTTCTATTGGCCGTCGCTGGAATCCGGAGAAATGCTCAGCATCGACCAGATTCTGAAAATCGACATTGAAAGTGCGGAGACGCTGGGAGCGGCCATAGTTTTCGGGCCGCCCGCTTCTTTGCCTACTACCGAAGGAGACCGGAAGAAATGAGAACAGTTGCTGGTATCGCGCTTGCGCTGGCCGCCGTCGTAATGGTGCTCTGTACTCAGGGATGCAAGGATCCGGGGGAGGTGTTCAAACGCAGACCGATCACCCCTGCGCAGAATACCCCGGAATGGCGTTATTATCACAACTACAGAATGTACGACCATGAAAGCGGAGTACTTGAGGAAGCGCTGACCCGTGGGAAACTGCAGGTCAAGTCTTCGTGGCCCCGGCTTCGTGAGTACCTGACATCGATGCGCGACAATTTGCCCGCAGACAAGTCGTTCGACTTCACCGGGATCTGCAACGACTACGATACTGTGATGAGCACCTACCTGGAAAAGAGCGGCAATGGACGGGTAGCTTTGCAGAAGATAGAGACCCTGCGCCACCGTATCGAGTTTGCGTACACGCCTGAGAAGGTGTATCCGAACTGGAAGCCGGAGACGAAGAAGAAGTAGCGAACTGCCGCATTGGCAAACGATTCACTTCACTTGGTTCCGCCGACCGGCAGCAGGAGATAGGCCAAGTGTAACAGCATGTTCTGGCTGGGAGGCAGTGATGAAGCATGCAATTTCAGTCCTTTTCGCGCTCTGTCTCCTCAGTGCGCCGATGCCCGCATCGGCGAGGTGGGGCTCGGAAATCGATATCCGGATGACGGGCTGCTACGGACGAATCGGCACGTTTTCCGGCGGCTGGTCAGAGTTGCGTTGTTCCGACCTCGAAGTCGGCGACCTGTTGCTGTTCTCCGGTGGTCCGATGACCTTCGCTCACCGTCCTGGCGGCCCCTCATGGGGAAATGCGGCCGCGCAGACCGATGCGGTCCTCGCGTTCCTGTACGATGGCGGGCCAACACTGTCCATCGAGGTCAGGAGCGACCCGCGGGGGTTGGTCTACCTTGTAAATGGAGTGCCGAGTGGGCTCCTGCTGCAGAAAGAGGCCTCTGACGAGAGTCCCTTCGGCTCAGCAGAGGCAAACAAAGGGATCTCATGCGTCACGGGTTCCCCGGATATGACGCCGTCGTTTCTTGCGGCAATCAACTGCTTCCCCGATGCAAGGTTTTTTAACATCGGCGGCAGCACCACTGCTGAGGAGATCCGCACTGCAATGAAGGGGAGGACCCCGAAATGGCTTGCGTGCAACACACCTGACACCAACATCGCCCTCGATTTCCCGACACTGTTGTATGGGGCGATCTGGCTGACTGCTGGCGGAGACATAACTGCGAGGCTAAGACCCCTCGAGTGGAAATACGTGCGCATCGTCGCAAGTGAAGGCGGTTGTCTCGACGACATATTCGGTTGCCTGCCGGAGTGTGTCTCTCTGGCAGTCTCCGGGGCATACGAGCGCGCCACAGTCGCTGCGAGCCACTTCCGCAAGCTGGGGAAGTTGAAAGGGCTGTCCCTTGCGCTGGGGCAGGGAGACCTCAGGGATGGGTTCCTGGACCTGTCTGAGGTCCTGACGCCACACTTGGGGCATTTATGTGTTTCAGGGCAGCCCCGTAACGGTGGGCCGACTTGCGAACTGAGAATCAGCGAAGCATCTGCTTCGGCTGTCGCGTTGAAGACTGCGTTTTTCAGATGGATCCGCCTCTCTGACGATGTCTGGAAGGCCCTTTCCGGGATTCGAAGCCTGTACGTGGGTGACGACGTGCTGACTCCGGGCGGCACACTTCCGGCTCTGGGACTTGCCCTCGACGTCCTGGATCTGACTGGCGCGTTCGAGAGCATGGCATCCCTCTTTACAAGCGGGTTCGTCTCATCTGCGAAGCTCCTGAGGTGCCGGGAAAACACTGTACGCGAGTTGCCGAAAGCGGAATTTCCCTGTCTGGCGATTCTCGTCTGGGGTACTACAGTCAGCGTTGACATGACAAAGCTGAACGTACACGCAAAGCGAATCTGGTTGTGCTTTCCGGAGGTGCCTCCCCAGGATCTCTCCGTGGTGTGCCCCGAGGGAACGGAATTGCAGATCCTGATGAGACCTTCAGGAAGAGAAATGACCACCTTTTCGATAACCCGGGGCGGAGAAGCCTATCCCGCGTTCGTGTTGATCTGCGACTACCAGGACATCTTTGCGTGCGGACCGGTGTATTTGCCGATCCCTGCGGATTTCAGGCGGTAAAGGGCAAGCGGGAGTACTGCAAGTAGCCGGGGAAGCAGCCTACGCGAAGAGGAAGATCTCTAACATCGATGTTCAGGATGGAGAGGATAGTGGTGAGAATGAGAAACCTGCTCGAAGCTCTGTGCGCCCTTTTGATTCTGTGCTGGCCGCAGCCTGCAGAGGCAAGGCCTGGTAGCGAAATTGAAGTGAAACTGATTGGATGCTTCGGGACGATCCAGACACCTGTGTGTGGTTGGATAGACTTGAGCAATGCCGACATTGAAGCAGGGGAACTTCTCGCTTTTTCCGGAGAACGGTTGACCGCAAAGGCGACAGCGGGCGGATACCCGTGCGCGTGGGCTGGCTGGGAATGGTCAAAAGTTCTTGTATTCCAGTACGACGGAGGGCCGTCAATCACCATCGAAGCGAAGTCCGAAGCCCGCGGTCTTTCATATTCAATCAACGGCGTGGTCTGCGGAGTATTCCTCGACAAGAAGGCCTCCGCCGAATCCCCGTTTGGGACGGCCATCGCAAACAAAGGAATAACCTGTGTCAGTGTAACCGAAGAGATGACAGAAGAAGTCCTGGGCGCGCTTGACAGCTTTCCCGACCTGATGTACTTGAACCTGTACGGAGAAGTCTCTCGCGACAAGCTTCGAACCGCAATGAAGGGCAAATCCCCGAAGTGGCTTCGCGTTCGCGCTTCAGACAGGAACATCTGTCTCGACTATCCTTCACTGCTGTATGCGTATATCACCATGGGCCCGGGAGTACAGGAGAAGCTCAGCGCCCTGCACCCCGCCTGGAAATACGTTAGCATAGTCACCGAGGAGGGAGGGAGCCTCGATGGGAGCCTCGACGGCATACCGGAATGTGCCGGCTTGGATGTTGCGAGCGGAGGCGAGTGTACTGCGATAGTCGATACGAATTTCGAGAAACTCCCCAAACTGAAGGGGCTCTCTGTGTCGCTGTCCATGCACGAATCGGCAGCAGGATCTCTGGATCTTGAGCATATCCTGACACCGAGTCTGCGGCACTTGTCGGTCGGCTCTCCGTTCGTTGATAAGAAAGAGAAGACATCGATCGAACTGAAGATGGGCGCGAAAACCCCCGCGGTTGTTGCCCTGCGGTATGCCAGATTCAAGAATGCCCGCCCTTGTGCGGCTTTCTGGGCTGCACTGACAAACTTGAAATGGCTGGATCTCAACGAGTACTCCCTGCCGAACGACGGAGTTCTTCCCTCGCTGGGGCTCAAGCTGGCAGGTCTGGATCTGACCGAGAAGGAAGGGAATTACGCCTCTGTGTTCACCACGGGCTTCATTGCCTCGGTTGATCTGCTGCTGTGTGGTTCGGAGACTGAGCGAATGCTACCGGAGGTGAAGGTCGCCTCGCTCGTCCTGTTTTCCGAGACTTCGGAACTGCGAGCAGACCTTTCGAAGCTGAATGTCAAGCCCGGTCGCGTCTGGTTATGCAACATAGACGGTCAACTGAAGAAAATATCAGTTGCCTGTCCTGAAGGCATAGAGTTGCAGATTATCGTTTGCCCGACATCACTCGAGAAGCTCATTGTCGAGGTAACACAAGAGGGGGTGCCGAACAAGCCGCTTCTTGTCGTCTGCTCATTCCGGACCGTCATTTCGTTCCATCAGGTGCGTTCTGTTGTCTTGGAGGGCTTGTAGGGATGAAGAGCAGATCTTTCCACAAGATTCGCCGAAGCTACCAGAGAGAAGAAGGCTCGTGCGGAGAGGCGAACTGCTTTCAGGCGAAGAGCCCGGCGGGGCGGGAGCTTTCGGTGATGGTTGTGAAGCCGCGGCGCTCGACGGTGATGGTGCAGGAGGGCTCGTAGGCAGGGGCGGCCATAACCTGGGGAGTGTTCTTGCGGCCGGCAAGCCGGGCGCGGGCGGCGGTAAGAGCTATCTCCGGGCGGTTGCGGTGAACGCTCAGATGACCGAGGCAGACAAGGCGCGGACCTGCGCCGGTGGCGACGAGTTCGGCAAGGAAACCGGCGGACTTGGCGTTGGGCAAATGGAAGCGTGAATTGGGATTGGGATTGAGGCGCAACAGTTCCGGATCGTAGTTGGATTCCAAGTACAGGACATCGCAATCGGCAAGTTCGTGGGCGAGCCCGCGAGTGGTGCACAGGTCGGTGGCGAACCCGAGGCGGGAGCCGCCTGATTCAATGACGAACCCGCGGTTGGGGAACCCCGGCGCGTGCTGGACGGGAAAGGCGCGGAAGCGCATTCCTTCGAGCGAAAACGCATCGTTGCCGTAGATTTCCACATTGCATTCGTCAAGGCAATCGGCGCAGGAACTGTCGCGGGCGAGTACCTCGGCGGCTGGCGGGGTGAGGAAGATCGGTATTTTCAGTTTTCCCGCGCACTTGACAACCCCGCGGTTGATATGGTCGCGGTGAGCGTGCGTGGCGACAATGGCGCGGACAGGGCCGGAAACAGCTTCGATATCGGCGATGGCAGCCATAAATGCGCGCTGACTGCTGAAACCCGCGTCAAGGAGCACTGAGCCGCGCGGCCCGGAGAGAACGGCGCAGTTGCCAGCGCTTGACGAAATTCGGGTAGAGAAAACCAAGTTGGGCATTGGCGGAATGATACCAGAGTTTTTCCGCAGGGAGGGGAAAAGAAAACCCCCGTCCGAGGGGACGGGGGTTGGTAGGCCGACGGTTCGGATGGTTAGAACTGAATTGGCTTAACGGCCCAGTAGGTGCCGTCATAGGCTATCCTCAAGTGAATTGCCTGAGCCATAGGCTCGGGAGTGAATCTGAAGATGTCGCCAAAGTACAACATGCCTGCAGCCATGTTTTCGAGGCGGAATTCGAATCTGGAACGGTCCACCCAGACAAGAGCGAAGGTAAATGTGGAGATACTACAGGACAGAGTGCCTTCCCCGGCTCCGGGTGTGTAAACCATTGTGATGGTAAAAGGTGGCTGTCCGGTCTCACTGACGACGTAGTTTCCAGCGTATTCCGATATCGGGATGTCCACATCCGCCTGAGTATAGGGGAAGAGCATCCCGGTTGTTTCCTGGAGGCCTCCGAGGCTGAGCTTGTGAAGGCAGTACAAAGCACTTCCTCCCTCGCCGGGGAGCAGGAAATCGCCCGCGAGCCAATAGGAATCGGAGGTAGGACCGGCATCGACCGTGAATACGACGGAATAGACTCCTGGGCCGATAATCATTATGCTGCCGGAGAATCCGATTGTGTTCGAGCCCGCGTCAAGAATACCTGAAGTATCAGCGGCGCAATTGTAGATGGCGGCCAGGAATCTGCCGGGCTCCAAGCTCGGAAGGCCGATTGACCACTGACCTGTGGTAGGCCAGGCAGCATTCCATGCAGCGTCATCCGCCCTTGACATTCGCGCGGAGCCAATCTCGGTGTCCGTGGCAAGAATCGTGGTAAAGATGCGAGCGGAGGCGAACTCCTTGCCCAGGCTGAGCCAGCCCTTGAGCCGCACTGTGAAGCCGCCGGAGAAGTTGATGGTCAACTCATAGTAGCCGGTGTGAACGTTGAGCTGGGTCACCGAGCCGCCGAGAATGGAGCCCTGCGCGGGGATGACGCCGCCAGCGTTGATGCGCAGGCGGGGGAATTGCTCGAAGGAGGTTGTGGATGCATACTCAAAGAACGCGCCCCATGCATGAACGAGGTCGGTCATAACGAAATTGTTCAGAGCAATGTCTATCCGGTAGGAGGTGAGATTGCCGGAGATAATTACGGAGTTGTCAGGAGCAAGAGTGCTCCATATGCCGGAGTATGAAGCTGCCAACCCGTCAATCTTGCCGCCGCCGCCAAGGTTTATGTGGAAATGATTGGCGAAATCGGGATGGCCATCGAGGTCTGCGTCGGGTCCGGGGCAGTCGCCTTCAATCACATTCCCTCTGAACGGATACCAGTTGCCGATCAATGAGGGTTGGGCCTGCAGAAAGCATGACCCGTCTTCGGAGAACGAGACGATGCCGGAGTCCTGGTAGATGTGATGGCTGCTTGCTCCGGCGTTGTACAATCGAGTGCGTTCGAATGAGAAGTCCCCGTGCAGGTCAGTGAACTGGCTGGTTCGTGTTGCGGAAGTCAGCCAGGGCGAGGTAAAATTCAGGGCCATATAGTTGCTGGACATCGTGCCGAAGAGAGTGTGGGAGGTCGTGTCATCAGGATTCGATGAGTTGCGCCAGATCATCGAACCCGTGAAAGCCCCGTCGTGCACGTCAGCGGGGTTGTCGAAGGCGAAGTGTCCGCCCTGGATGTACGGAAAGCCGAATAAGTCGGGCTCCTGGACGACATCGCCGTCTTCGCGGACATTGAAATAGATCATACCCGCGGGTGCACAGTCAATCTTGCCGGATGGAATCGTGAAGGACCAATTGCCCTCAAAGCTACTCGGGGCGAAGACCGGGGTTGCGGTTGGGCTGGGAGAAGGGCTTGGCGAGGGAGAGGGCGACGGTGACGGGGATGGAGTCACAGTGCCAGAAGGCGAGACAGATGATGACGGAGAGGGGGAAATGCTGGTATCCGTGGTCGTTCCTCCACCGCCACCGCAGGCGACGGAAAGGGACGCGCACAGCGAACAGGCGAAGATAAGCGCAAGAAGCCGGATATGGCGGGATTTCATGTATCTCCTTTGTCGGACGTCTAAGAGTATTGTATCCTGTTGGGGGCAGACGTTCCAGTCGAACCCGAAAATCCGGGAGTGGCTCCGGGAAAGGCTGAGGGGGAAAAACCTTGCCAAATCAGCATTTCCGCGCAAAATGAGGTCGGCTACAATGAAAACGGCAGCGTTGACCATCCTGGCCCTTTCTCTTTGCGTCGCCGGGCTTATAGGCGAAGAGATAGAGAATTTCGGGTCTGAATTAGTTGCAGACGGCAGTTTTCTTGGGGGCGACGGGGCAACACCGGAACGCCCGGCCGGATGGACAATTGACGACAAGGGCGGGAGCACGACCTGGGCCGAGGAAGGGCATTTGGACAAGGGGTCGGCGAAACTCGTAAACCCCGATGATTCAAGCTACGCGTCAATGTCTCAGACTCGTTGGATTTCGGAAGTGGAAAACTGCTATCTACTGGTATTTTACTGGAAGGGCGGGGGCGGCTCGCTGCAGGCGACGATAGGCGTGACGACTGACGCAGGCGTTCCGCTGTGCCAGAAGAAGCTTGAAATCACCCCGCTCAATTACTGGCAGGAGAAGCGTTTCTTCTTTGAACCATTTCCGCGCGGGACGACGGCAGATATTGCACTGCAGTTCAGACTGGATGGCAAAGGAGATGCGTCGCTCGACAATATCTCGCTGCGGCGCTACAGGGGACCGTACACGCAGAGAATAAGACCTTACTCGGACAACATGCCGGTTGCTCCCGCCGATGGCGCAACAATTACCTCGCCGGCACTATTCACCTGGCGTGCAGTGGACTTCGCGGAACAGTACATTGTCCAGATATCGGATGGCAGGGGATTTCCGGCCGGACTTATTGCGACATTCTCAACCCCTTTCTGTTCGATGTATCTGCCCGTCAAGACAGGTAACGGCAACTGGCGCGTTACGGCGCGGTCTTCGGCCGTTGGTGATGTTGTCATCGTTGAGGATCGGGCGTTCTCCTGCGACAAGGATTTGAAGCTGGTTCTGAACGGTGGAGCACCCGCCGTCCCGCCGCCCGGAACAGAAGAAGACTACATACTTTGGCGGCAGACCGGCTGGTGGCGGATAATTGCCGCTAACACTGCCGCACAGGCTGTCCCCAAGCTCACTCCCGGCGCATTTCCTCAGGACTACTGGCCCCGGCTGACGGCGAAATACGCGCTGAGCGTCAATTGGGACGAGGCCGCCGATTTGCTCGCGCGCCTTTCCGTGTGCGCTACCCTTGGCGATCCGGCCTGCCTGGCGGCCTCCGGGAAAGCGCTTGACGCAATGGCTGCGGCAATCGACGAGGCTCTCCCCTACCTTGGCGACGGAACCAAGGCGCGGATAGTGTTGGCTTTGTGTTCGCAGTCGGTTGCAGTGCCCGCCAAGCGCCCGGTGTGCGCGGGGCTCGTAGCGAAGCTGCTGAAACTGGACGCCCTCAGGCTTGCCAACGGTAATCTGTCTGACTATGGTGCATTTCGTCTTGTGACTGCGGCTGCTTGTGCCGCCTCCTGCGGATTGTCAACAACTCCCGATTTAACGCAGAGCTTTGCGTTGTTCTCGGCAGGCAGCAGATTCTGGTTCATTCCCGCGGGCTCTCCTTTGCCCGGCGCGTTGCTGGCGGCGGATTTCCCGCTCTTTTACTTCGCCGCAGCGGAACAGCACCGCAGGCTTCAATTGCCTGCATCGGCAGAGATACTTCGCCGGGTGCTGGTTTCCGGCTCGCGAATCTACTATGACTTTCCGGTGCTGGGCAGGAGCCAGTTCGGCGATACTGTCGCGGGTGCGTCAGGCAAGGCCCTGTCCGTGCTGTCGTACCTGTGCGGATACAAGGAGACCGCGATTCCGGCTCAATCTCCGCTGGGCCCGACGTCTGCCTGCGCGGGGTACTTCGGGCTGCTTCCGCTATTTCCCTCCGGATGGGGAGATCAGCGGGAGGACTCCTTTTCGAAGGAACTCGGCCTGGCGCAGAGTTGCTCGCCCGTCTGGACTCAGGCGGCTTCGCTTGCGATGCGGGCGTCCCCTCATGGCACGGTTGACGCATTGGGCTCGGCGCAGGGCGGCTTTACTTTCCTGTGGCGGGGAGTGCCCTGGTCCGGCTGCGCCCCCGCTTCACCGGACGGGCTCGCGATGGGGATAGGGGCGCCCTTACGAGCGCCATCCTCCGGGAATACCTATTCCGCCAATCTGCCTATTCCCATGAACACGGCCATGGCCGACGCGAACATGGTTTCTTTCGAGCCCCTTGCAGGCAATGCCTATGCCCGTGCCGAAATCGAAGGGCCGCTTATCGATTCGGTTCGGTCCTTCGATCGCCGGATCGCCCTGGTTTCGCCACCCGGCTCGGCTCCGCTGGTTGTAGTCTGCGATGAGTTCCACCCCTGGTCGGGCGCAAAGGTGTATCCGTTGTTCAGGCTGTACGGCAAGCCGGAGTTGAACGCCGCGGATCAACGGGATATCGGGCGGGGCAAACTGGGCGCGGTGGAGGCGTTGGTCAGTTGGCCGCCCGGGTCGCGCCTGTGGCAGGACTGGGGCGCGGATTCAGTCGCGAGCCCCATTACCTATATTGACATGGGGCACACACTGGCAGTGGCGCCGGGAGAAGCGGGCACAGGATGTGTTGTCGGGATCCGTCCGCTTCTGGAGGCACAGCCGCAGTTGTCATCGCTGGTCGGGGATGATTTCAGGGGAATCGCGGTCGGGAAAGACGGCTTTGCAGCGTTCAGGCTGAAGGAATCGGGGATCTTCATGGTTTCCGGAGTACTATGCGACGCGGAATTTGTCGCGTGGCTTCCGATGGCCGATGGGCGAATCTTCATTTACGCGGTTGGCGCGAAATCGGTCGAGCGCGTTGGAGTGCCGATGCTCTCATCTTCTCAGCCGATCTCGCTGCGGGCAATTGTTACCGTTGAGAAAGGAATTGCGCGGGTCGATTCGCTCGAAGCAATCGGGCCGGACGCGAAGCTGAAATTGGGCGCAAACCGCGATGCCGAAATGAAGGGTGGGTTTTTCAAGCAGGGCGAATCCGCGGTTCCGGCACCCCCTCGATTGAAAGAGAAGCCCGGCCCCGGGTACATGGCGCTCAGAACTCTGGCTCTCGCATACCCGGGCGGGGAAACACGCTTCGTCTATCCGGTGATCCTGAACGGCTTCTATCGGCTGACGGGCAAGGTGTCCGGCGAGGAAGGCTCGCAGGGCTTTGTGCGATTCGGCTCCATTGTGCAGAAAGTCACAATCGGCAAGGACAAGCGCGGAGAGTTCTATCTCGAGGGAGAATTTGCCGGACCCGTCACAATATGCGTGGAACTGGACGCGAAGTGTCGGCTGACGGACCTCGGCATCGAAAATTCCCTGGTGGTCAACGGGGGTTTTGAAGCCTGGTCGGCCGCTGACAAGGCCTCTTTCATACTCGAGCCTGCGAACCTGCCGGCCGCCTTGGACGAGTCAGTGTTCTTCACCGGCTCGCGTTCACTGTGCATCACGCTCGAGGCACTGAAAGGCGGGAGCATAACCTATAAGACCGCGACTCGCTCGAACCGGGTGACTGGATCGGTCAAGGTGCGACTGGAGGCCGGAAAGGGTGCAGACATCTCGGCAGTTCTTATCGTCACGGCGATCGACGACAAGGGAGCAAGAATGACCGGGGCATCGGTCACCCAGGAGCTGACACTCAAGGGACAATGGAGAGAACTGAAGACATCGCTCACGATGCCGAAGGGAGCGACAGCCGTGGCTATCGAGGTGCGGGCGAAGGGAAACGGGAAAGTATGGCTGGACGAGTTCAGCGCGGAGGAATGAGCATTCGGCGGCCGTGGCTGGCCGTGGTCACGGAAACCAAAGTTTTCCGTTCCCAAAAAACACATATACTTGCTGAACAAGGCTGAGAAGGCGAACGAGGAGAAAATGCCGAAAATCGAGATTCTCGATGGTTCCGATGCGGGAAGTGTGTTTGAAATAACACACAAGGTCTCGTACATCGGAAGGCAGAAAGACAACGAAATCGCGTTGTCGGATTCTCAGTCCTCGCGCAAGCACGCGCAGATCACGCAGTCCGGCAACAAGTTCATCCTCAAGGATCTGGGTTCCCGAAATGGGACGCTCATGAACGGCAAAATGGTTCATGAACTGGAGCTCAAGACGGGCGACACCTTCGCCATAGGCGGGACAGTGCTTCGCTTCGTCCATATCCCCGAGGTCGACGACCAGGGGCATGAGATCGAGCCCATTCTGGCAACCCGCAAGGACAACGACATCGACCTGACGAAGATCAACATCAAGGGATTCGAAATCCTTGAGATGATCGGCAAGGGCGGGATGGGGTTTGTCTGCAAGGCCCGCCAGTTGTCAATGGATCGTATCGTTGCCATCAAGATTCTGCACGACAAATTCGCGCACAACCCCGAGTTTGTGTCCCGATTCATCAGCGAGGCCCGTGCCGCCGGAAAGCTCAACCATCCGAACCTGATTTCGGTCCACGACGTAGGGCAATACAACAGCATCTACTACTTCTCCATGGAGTATCTTGACGGCGATTCGGTCAAGGATCTCCTCAAGGAAAAGAAAGTACTCTCCATCGTGGAAGCGACCAGGATAGTCTTGGAAACAGCCAAGGCCCTGGACTACGCGCACAAGCTCAACATAGTGCACCGGGACATCAAGCCAGACAACATCATGGTCACGCCGGACGGCAAAGTGAAACTTGCCGACCTGGGCATATCGAAAGTATTCGAAGAGGGTGGCGCCGTCGTCAACGAGGTGATGGGTTCGCCTCACTACATGGCGCCGGAGCAGGCACTTGGGAAGACTGTGGACGGCAGAGCGGATATCTATGCCCTTGGCTGCTCTTACTACCAGATGGTCGTCGGCGACACGCCGTATTCAGGTGTATCGGTACAGGAGATTCTGCGCAAGCATGTTTCCGCGCCGCCCCCGAACGCCAAGGGGATTAACCCGTCAATTCCGGGACGAGTGAACAATGTCATTCGGAAGATGATGGCCAAAAACCCCGAGGACAGGTACGCCAACGCGGCTGAACTGGTTGCAGAACTCGACAAGGTCTATGACCAGATGGCTCCGAAGAGGGGTAACAAGGCTTCGGTTGAACTGCGCAAATTGGCCGCCGAAGCGGTATCCCATCGCAAGAAGAGCCGCGTCCTGATGCTGGGAATTGCAGTTGGCGCACTGATCGTCATTACCGCGGTTTACCTCGTCTTCCTCAGGAATAATTCGGCAGATCCCGGGGCGACCCCTACCCCTTCCGCCAGTATGTCGTCGTTCCATCCCGGCAAGGCTGCGCCGGAAGAACTCCAGCAGAAGTATAACGAATTCATCAGCGCCAAAGCCGATGGCAAGCTTGACAAAGCCCACGAGATCGGCACCGAGATTATCCTCCGCTGGGGAGCCGACTATCCTGACTTCGCCCGCCAGGTTGAGGCCGAGCGCATAGAGATAGACAAGAAGCGAATGGGCATCCGTATCGCCGAGCTTTCGTCGGACTTCAATGTCCTGCTGCGCGATCTTGTCACGTTGCCTCCGGGCAAGAGGCTCGAAGCGATGCGGGTTTTCCGCCAGAGCCACCAGCGGGTGTTTGATGATTACGGGACAGAGAAGGAGTGCTCTCGCATCGGCCAGGACCTGACCCGCCGCGAGACTGAGGCAAAACAGGAGATCGAGAAGGCGCTCGACAACGATCTTGCCCAGTTGAAATCCGAGGTGGACGAACACCTTAAGCGCTTTGAATACGCCCTTGCCGAAAGCAAGATCGGACAGTTCAGGCTGACGCATCCCGGGAAATTAGAGCAACAGGTCTCCGACATCCAGGCCAAAGTGATAAAGACCGAAGGCGACCATTTCTATGACGTTGCTTTACAGGCGTCGACCGAAGCCAAGAACGGCCGCCTCTCTCTTGCCATCAGCATACTGAAGTCTTTCATCCGCGAGCAGGAGGGACGCAAGACCATCACGGAAGCCCGCGCGCGACTCGAGGAATATACCAAGCAACTCGATGCCCTGTGGGCCGAGAAAACTTCGCTTGCCGAGGCTTATGAGCGCACTTTCGACTTCGAGTCTGCCCGGCGCGAGTACTTTGCCCTGAGAAAGCAGGTTGACTTCGATACCGACCGGCTGCGTGAAGCAGACGCCCTGGTCCAGGTGGTCGAAGCAGAGCGGGATCTTTTTAACAGGCTCATCGCGGAGATACGGAAGCAGGCACCCATCAGCCTCAGTTTTGATCTTACCGGCACATTGAAGCCCGACCCCAGCCAATGGTCGATCGTCTCCGCCGATGCCGACTGGTTCACCCTAAAGCACAAGACGGGAGTCGAACAGAAATTCAAATGGGAGTCCATCGATGGCCCGAAGATCGAGCCGCTGTTCGTGAAGGTTCTGGACAAACCGACTTCCAAGAAAGATATTCGGGCTCTGGCAAGGATGCTTAGAGTACACGGCGAGGATGCCAGGGCCGATGCCCTCGAAGCGGCGGCCAAGGCAATAAATTAGCCAATGCGCGTATTGCTCGTTTGCGAGCTGCCGGGGACGCTCTCCTTATATTCCGACCGCCTGTCAATCGGGGGATTCGAGGTTGACCGAGCAGATACGGCGCTCGGTGCGATAGATGCTTGCACCGCACAGGACTATGACCTCGTACTTCTGTCTTCATCTCTTCCGGAGTACCCGGCCGAACTTCTCGGGTTCCATGTCAACGGTTTCATTCGAAACCCGGCGAAGCCCCTTCGCATAGCACTATTCGGCAAATCTTCCAGCGGAATCCCCGTCGAACGCCTGTTCGAGATGGGCCTGTGCGGTTTTTGCAGAACTGATGACCAGGGCCTGATCTTCGAGAGTGACGTCGAGTATCTGCTGAAGTGCGCGCCACCCCGGCTCGACGACAAAATCATGAGCTTTGATTCTCTCTCCCGCGGGGCGATTTCGCTGCAATCCGCGCTGAGGATCAACCAGACCTACTCGGTGGACCTGGAGAGGTTCAAGGACAGCTCCGGCAAGCTTGGCGGGGTTATTGACCTGATGCGCGAGATGATCTCCAAGCAGAGCGAGGCGCTCATTGTATCGTTGATGGCGGCAGTAAACTCGCGAGATGCCTGGCTCCTCGGGCACAACGTCAAAGTGGCCGAGATGGCGTACGAGATCGGAGAGCGAATGCGGTTCTCAGAGCGGGAGCTGGCCGTCATCTTCAAGGCATCTCTGCTCCATGACATCGGCAAGATCGGCATCCCTGACAGCATCCTGTATAAGAAGGGCTCGCTCACCGAAGAAGAAAAAGCGACCATCTACGCCCATCCGACAATCGGGGCGAGCATCATCGAGCGGAATCCATTCTTCCGGCCATACGTTGACATCGTGCGCTACCACCACGAGAGGCTCGACGGGTCGGGATATCCGTATAGGTTGCGCGGCGAAGCGATTCCCCTGGAAGTGCAGATCGTATCGGTGGCGGATGTCTTCAGCGCCCTTACAACGCAGCGACCTTACAGGGAGTCCGTTGCCCCGAATCTCGCCATGGCCGAGATGCTGCCGGTGTCCGGAACCCGCCTCAACGCCGATGCATTGGAAGTGCTCGGGGAGTACATTCACGAAAAGAAAGGTGAAGTCGTACCATCGGTCTTCTCCTTTGATGCGAACGTATTCCCTGCATTTTTGAGACAGTTCGGCAGCGAAGATGTCTAAGAATCAGTTCCCTCACAGGAGATATAGTATGAAAAGCCGCTTCTCTTTGGCGTGCGCCCTCGTTGCTGTCCTCGCTTTTACGTGTTACGCATGGTCCGAAGATGTTGTTGCGCCACAGGGCGCGAAACTCTCTCCCAAGCAATTGCTGGAGAAGTTCGCTCCGTACCTGATGAGTTGCACAACGGGCGGAAACGGAGCCATGCAGGTACAGATAGTTATTCAGGGCGGCAACGGCAACATGATGAGAGCTTCCGGCGGGGCGTCCGCGATGGCATTACTCATCAGCGATGACGTGGCCATGTACCCGAGAGAAGACATGTTCGGAAACTGGGGCATCGTTGTGAACGGCGGGCAGCAGGGACCGGAAGTCAAGGTTTTCACGCTTCCGAACGGGAAGGAAGCAGAGGGAGAATCCCTTGGTTTCCACAGGGAAACGAATGTGGACTTTGCGCAAGTCAAGCTGCCTGAGGGGCATGGCGTGCAGAAGATAGACTGGACGAAGACCGAGACAGTCGCCCTGGGCGACAACGTTTACATCATCGGAAGACGCGGCAAAGAATGGAAGTTCGCGCCGTTCTTCCTGCCTGCCATGATCAACGGCGAGCTTGAGAAGGACGGAATGAAGCTGTTCTCCTGCACTCTTCCTCAAGGACAGTTGTCGGGCGAAGCCAAGGGTGCGCTTGTGGTTCGCGAGGACGGAACTATCCTGGGGCTCATCAACTCTGTTGAAGGGCGCGAATATGGTTGCGTCGTAGCTCCGCTGGAATATTTCGCCAAGGCAATGGAAGTCGCCATCAACAATCCGAAAGACCTTGAGCAGCCCGAGCCCCCCCAGCAGAACATCATGATCCCCGGATTCGTCCCGGGCCAGAACCCCGATGATGCCCCGCCGGATCCACCGCAGGTCTTCCTTGGAGTGACCGTCAAGCCGGTTGACAAGGAAACGGCCGACAAGCTCGGCATCAAGGAGGGCACTGGCCTTGTCGTGACCGAAGTTGGCGATGGAACGCCTGCCGGCGTGGCGGGAATTGTGGTGGGCGATGTAATGCTGACGGTCGGCGGACAGCCGGTCGCGAACATCGACGAGCTGTTCGGCATCCTTAAGCAACATGTTCCCGGCGATGTTATCGAGATCGTCCTGTGGCGCGAGGGCAAAGAAGCTCCTGTTACCGTTACTCTGGGCAATCGCGGGAACTGACAGTAGCATACATTTCGACTTTTCAGCGGCGGGCTGCGAGCCCGCCGCTTTCATTTGGAGCGGGACTCGCGCGCTTTTGGGAACCGATGTGAAAAACCTGCGTCAAAAAGCACGCAAGGAGCCAAAAGAAAATGTCCTGTTCCTATGATCGCGACCTGATTCTCGACCTGATCGACGGGCAACTGTCTGACGAAGACCGTCGCGCGGTATCTCTCCACTTGGAGGGTTGCCGAGAATGTACAGCATACCTGAGCGACCACCTTGGTGTTCGGCGGGCGATGCAGTCGCTGCCGCGCCAGCGCTGCCCCGTGGATATCCGTGTCCGAATCGCAGCCTTGAGGGCGGCGGATGAAAAAGCTCCGGGCTTCCCTCACGCAAGCGTGCTGTTCAGCTTCGCCTGGCGCGCAGGCGCCGTTGCGGCTGCACTGGCTCTCGTCCTGCTGGGTGCCTGGGGGGTACAGAGATCCACTAATACCGTTGAGCGCAGTTACGTGGCTGATAATTCGGTTTCCGATGGCGGGGCTATGTCGTCCAAGGTCGGGAGTTATGCCACCGATATTCTTGATCCCTCCTTCACCGGTGAGTTGGCCGCGCGCTCGGGCAACGTGACAGTTAAAATCGCGCCGAAGGTGGATCCCGGTCAGTGCGTCATAATGTCCCTTCGGGAAATGGGCTCTGACACCGGCACTTTGCGCACCATACTGAAGGATCTGAACCTGTCGGCATCTTTCCTGGGAGCGAACCCGCACCCGACATATTCCATCAAGGATGTCAGTCCTGAAAGTTTTTCACGTTTTGTGATATCGCTCAAAGCGGCCTTCGGAGAGGTTTCCGTAGGGAACAAGCTGCAGGAATTTTCGGAATCGCGAAAATCCGAATTACGTGATATAGTATTCATGGTTAAGTTACCTGTCCGATAGATTCTCCTCTCTCTCCTTTCTCTCGAGGGGCGGCGCAAGCCGCCCCTCCGCGTTTTCCGGCCAGAGCGGAGAAGCACGAGCAGAAGAAGGCATTTTACCACAGAGGACACAGAGGTACACAGAGGAAGATAGGCATTTTGCGAGGCCCAGAAGAGCGGAGTTTTTCCGCTAATGAACGCCAATAAACGCGAAAAGAGATGATCTTGGTTGAGGCCAAGGAATGGGAAAGCAGCCGTCTCACGCGAAGGCGTACCCAGTATCCCCCCGAAGGGTGACAGTGGTACGTACCCAGTATCCCCTTGAAGGGTGACAGAGGGTAGGAAAAACCTTGATTTGTGAAGCCACGGAGGCGGAGAAGACGAGAGGAAGAGGTTTTACCGCCAAGTTACCATGTAGTCGAGCCCAGGCCTTGGGAAAAGAAAAGGCCAGTGCCTCAAACCGGATGTGGTATAACGGAAGTACAGTGTACAAACGTACGTTTCCGCAAACCTACCCGAAGGAGG